>CAZEWY010000113.1:0-11178 GCA_964515945.1 uncultured Cellvibrionaceae bacterium | reverse complement strand
ATACAAGACCTTACAGAGCTATTCCGAAGCCCATACTCTTTTCCCTTTCCCTTTCCCTTTCCCTTTCCCTTTTCCCTTTTCCCTTTTCCAATCACTCATTACCAATCACCATCACCCTCTACTGCGCCTCAAACTGCTGCCCGTTAACCCCTTTACTGTCAGGCCCCAGCAAATACAAATATCCCCCCATAATCGCTTCCGGCGCCGTCACTGATTGTGGATCTTCGGCGGGGTAGGCGGTGGCGCGCATTTTGGTGCGGATGGCGCCGGGGTTAATGGAATTTGCGCGAATGTTGGAAACACCATCCATCTCATCGGCGAGGGTTTGCATCAGGTTTTCGGTGGCGGCTTTGGAGGCCGCGTAGGCACCCCAGTAGGCACGGCCTTTCAGGCCGACGGTGGAGCCGGTAAAGAGTACGCTGGCGTCATCGGATTTTTCCAGCAGGGGCATGAGCGCCTTGGTCAGCATAAAGGGTGCCGTGACATTCACTTGCATGACTTGCATCCAGGCCTGGCTGCTGTAACTGACCAGAGGTGTTCGCGGACCCAGTTCGCTGGCATTGTGCAGTAGCCCGTCGATGCGGCCGAACTCGGTGGTCAAGGCTTCGGTCAGGGCTTCGTAGTCGTGTTCGACAGCGCCTTCAAAGTTGATGGGATAAATGGCGGGCTTGGGGCCCTGGGCATTTTCAATGGCATCATAGACGGCTTCGAGTTTGCTCAGTGTGCGTCCCAGAAGTACCACGGTGGCACCAGCTTGGGCGCAGGCCAGGGCGGCGGCGCGGCCGATGCCATCACCGGCACCGGTAATCACAATAATTCGGTCCTGAAGCAGCTTGTCACGGGCCTCATAAGTTTTTATGTCAGTGACTTTGGGCATCGATTGAATCTCCTGAATTCTTGTTTATGTCGCCATTACGGGTGGCGTTTGGCAATGATGGTTATAAATAACGTGAAATAACCGGCCACAGCTCCTCGCCATGGGCAACTGCGTGGGTGGCGTTCCAGGTCTTGTAGTCTTCCGGGTCCCCCAAATAACCGTAGCCTACCGCAATGGTGGGCATGCCGGCGCGCCGGCCACATTCGATGTCGCGCTCATGGTCACCCACATAAATGGCTTCGCTCGCATCACAGCCCACTTTTTTGCAGGCCAATATCAATGATTCGGGGTGGGGTTTGCGATCGACCACGTGATCGGGGCAGAGGGTGACCGCCGGTGGACAGGCAAAGGTGAACTGCTTCATCAGCGGTTCGGTATAGGTCCAGGGTTTGTTGGTCACTATGCCCCAGGCGATATTGTGGGCCGCCAGCTTTTCGATCAGCGCCTCAATGCCTGGAAAGGGCAGGGTATTGGCCGCGAGATTGGCGAGGTAATGAGACAGCAGGCCCTCGCGCAGCGGGTGAAAGTTTTTGGATTCGGGTGTTGCTTCGAAGCCGAGTTTGATTAGTGCATTGGCCCCATCGGATACATGCCCGCGGATCAGCGCCTCCGCCAGGGGTTCGCGGCCGTGATCCCGAAGCAGGGCATTGAGCGCCCCGCCAAGATCCGGAGCGGTATCCAGCAAGGTGCCGTCGAGATCAAAAAATACTGCCTTTAAAGCCATGGTTAATCCGTATCAGTGGTCCAGTGGCCGCCGCGCGTGCACCAGATAGTTAACGTCGACATCCTTGCTGTTGAGGCTGTAGCGACGGGTGAGGGGGTTGTAGGTGATGCCGGTGATATCCACCAGGTCCAGCCCCGCCCGGCGCAGCCAGCCGGCCAGCTCCGACGGGCGAATGAACTTGCTGTAGTCGTGGGTGCCCTTGGGCAGCATGCGCAGCAGGTACTCGGCCCCGAGTATGGCGAAGGCGTAAGCCTTGGGCGTGCGGTTGATGGTCGAGAAAAATACGTCGCCACCGGGTTTTACCAGTGTCGCGCAGGCTTCGACGATGCTGAGGGGACTTGGTACGTGCTCGAGCATTTCCAGGCAGGTGACTATATCGAAGTGACCTGGCAGTTCCGCGGCCAGGGCCTCGGCGGTCATTTGCCGGTAATCGACCTCGATCCCGGTTTCCAGGGAATGCAGTTTGGCGACTTCCAGCGGCGCGCCGCCCATGTCGATGCCGGTGGCCAGAGCGCCGCGCTGTGCCATGGCCTCGGTAAGTATGCCGCCGCCGCAGCCGACATCGAGCAGCTTTTGTTCCGCCACTGGCGAGCGGCTGTCGATATAGTTGGCGCGCAGGGGGTTGATGTCGTGCAGAGGCTTGAATTCACCATTCTGGTCCCACCAGCGGCTCGCCAGGCGCTCGAACTTGTCGATTTCGCCCTGATCGACGTTGGCTTTTTTTGAATTCATTTCGGAATTTATTTCCGAATTGCTGCTTGAGGTGTTCATAGGCATTCCCGCGGGTTGCTTTGGTCAATCAGGGTGTTGCGGATCAGACGGACTGCAGCTTGGCCTGCCACTGCTGGACTCTTGCCAATATGTCGGCCTGAGACAGGGTCAAAAGCTGCCGCTCCCGCATCAGTGCGCGGCCATTGACCCAGCTATGGGTGACCTTGTGACCGCTGGCGGTATAGACAAGTTGCGATGCGAGATTATACAGGGGCGCCGATTCGAGCTGGTCGAGCTTGATGGCAATCATGTCCGCCGCCTTGCCCGCTTCGAGGCTGCCGATATCCCTGTCCAGTCCCAGTGCCCTGGCGCCGCCCAGCGTGGCCATGTGCAGCGCCGTATGAGCGTTAACCGCCGAGGCGTCTCCGGCAGCGAGTTTGCCTACCAGGGCCGCCGTGCGCATTTCGCTGAACAGATCCAGATCATTGTTGCTGGCCGCGCCGTCGCTACCCAGGGCCACAACTATGTCCCGTTCCAATAATTGCTGCACTGGACAGAGGCCACTGGCGAGTTTGAGATTGGACGTCGGGCAGTGAATAACGCTGGCTCCGCTGCTGGCGATGATATCCATGTCGCTCTCGGTCAACTGTGTCATGTGCACGCATTGGGTGAGGGGCGACAAGACCCCGAGCCGGTTCAGGCGCTCGATAGGGCGTAGCCCCGTGGCCTTGATCGCGTCGGCTACTTCGCCGACGGTTTCATGCAGGTGTATCTGAATCGGTGCCTGGAGTTCCTCGGCAAGTATGCCGATGCGTTCCAGGGGCTCATCGGAAAGCGTGTAGGGCGCATGGGGGCCAAAGCCGATACTGATCATATGGCTGGATTTGTAGACGTCGTGCAGTTCTATGCCTTTGTGGATGTAGTTGTCGGGGCCGGTACCCCAGGCGGTGGCAAAATCCAGCACGGGAAAATTGACCTGGGCGCGCATGCCGGCGCGATGGGCCGCCGCCGCAGTGGTTTCCGGGAAAAAGTACATGTCGGAAAAGCAGGTGGTGCCGCTGCGCAGCATCTCCGCCAGAGCCAGATCGGCGCCATCGCGCACGAATTCCTCGCTCATCCAGCGGCTTTCCGCCGGCCAGATGGAACCCTCCAGCCAGGTCATCAGCGGCAGGTCGTCGGCAAAACCCCGCAAAAGGCTCATGGCGGCATGGCCATGGGCATTGACCAGCCCCGGCATCAGGGCATGCTCGGGCAGTTCCACCGTCTCCCGGGCCCGGTAGCGCTCGCGAGCTTCCCCGTGGGTATGCAGGCCGAGAATCAGGCCCTTGTCCACCGCCACGCAGCAGTCGTCGAGAACCCGGCCTGTGGGCACTATGGGCAGAATCCATTTGGCAAAAATCAGCAGGTCGATCGCCTGGGGCTCTGGTGTCATGGGTATCCTTGAGTTCGGAGATTAAACCGGCGGCAGTATAGCGCGATGGGGCCTGGCGCATCCATGGATATGCCTGCACGACTCGTTCTGTGGTAATATTTCCCTTTTGTGCCCGGTCGTTTCACCGGGCTCCGCAAAAGGTGCGTCGGCTTTTGTTCAGCGACTCCTAGTACACAATAAAGGGATCCCTTTATCCATGGGCGACATCGCAAAAGAAATTTTACCCGTCAATATTGAAGACGAGCTCAAGCAGTCGTATCTGGATTATGCCATGAGCGTCATCGTCGGCCGTGCGCTGCCCGATGTGCGCGATGGCCTGAAGCCAGTGCACAGGCGAGTGCTTTTCGCCATGAGCGAGCTCAATAACGACTGGAACAAGCCCTACAAGAAGTCAGCCCGTGTGGTGGGTGATGTTATCGGTAAATATCACCCCCACGGCGATTCCGCCGTTTACGACACCATTGTGCGCATGGCACAGCCATTCTCCCTGCGCTACATGCTGGTGGACGGCCAGGGCAATTTCGGTTCGGTCGACGGCGACCGGGCGGCGGCCATGCGTTATACCGAAATCCGCATGGCGAAAATCGCCCATGATCTGCTGGTGGATCTGGAAAAGGAAACTGTCGATTTTGTCGACAACTATGACGGCACTGAAAAAATTCCCGATGTGCTGCCGACCCGCATACCCAACCTGCTGGTCAATGGCTCCTCGGGTATTGCCGTGGGCATGGCCACAAATATCCCGCCCCACAATCTGGGCGAAGTGGTGCGCGCCTGTATTGCCCTGATCGACAATGCCGATATCACAATTGATGAGCTTATCGACATCATCCCCGGCCCGGATTTCCCCACCGCCGGTATCATTAATGGGCGTGCTGGCATTCTGCAGGCCTATCGCACGGGCCGGGGCCGTATTTACGTGCGCGCCCGCGCCGTGGTGGAAGTCAATGAAAAAACACACCGCGAATCCATCATCATTTCTGAAATTCCCTATCAGGTGAACAAGGCGCGCCTGATCGAGAAGATTGCGGAACTGGTGAAAGATAAGAAGGTGGAAGGCATATCGGAGATTCGCGACGAGTCCGACAAGGAAGGCCTGCGCGTCGTTATTGAAATCAAGCGCGGCGACATGGGCGACGTAGTGCTGAACAACCTGTTCGCGCAAACCCAGATGGAAAATGTTTTCGGCATCAATGTGGTGGCACTGGTGGACGGCCAGCCGAAAATTCTCAATCTCAAAGAGTTGCTGCAGCACTTTGTTCGCCACCGCCGCGAAGTCGTCACGCGTCGCACTGTTTATTTGTTGCGCAAGGCCCGGGAACGCGGCCATGTGCTGGAAGGTCAGGCAATTGCCATTGCCAATATTGATGAAGTCATCAAGTTGATCAAAGGGTCGGCGTCGCCCGCCGACGCCAAGGAAGCCATGTTGTCGCGAGGCTGGCCAGTGGGTGCCGTGCGGGAATTCCTGGAGCGGGCCGGCGACAACGCTTGCCGCCCCGACGGCCTGGAAGAGCAGTATGGTCTGGTGAACGGAGAATACTTTCTTTCGCCCGTTCAGGTTCAGGCGATTCTCGACTTGCGCCTGCACCGCCTGACCGGTATGGAACACGACAAGCTGCTCGCGGAATATGAAGAGAAACTATCCCAAATTACCGAATACCTGCATATTCTGGGTAGCACCGAGCGGCTGATGGAAGTGATCCGGGACGAGCTGCTGGTAATCGAAAAAGAATACGCCGACGACCGCCGCACTGAAGTGCAATCTTCCCACACGGATCTGACGGTTGAAGACCTGATTACCGAAGAAGACCGGGTCGTAACCATTTCTCATGGTGGTTACGCCAAGAGTCAGCCGCTGGATGCCTATCAGGCTCAGCGCCGGGGCGGTATGGGCAAGGCGGCGACCTCGGTGAAGGACGAAGACTTTGTTGAGCACCTGCTGATCGCCAACACCCACGATTATATTTTGTGCTTCACCAATGCCGGCAAGGTCTATTGGCTGAAGGTGTACCAGATTCCAGTCGCCGGTCGCACCTCGCGCGGCCGTCCGGTGGTGAACCTGTTGCCGCTGGAAGAGGGTGAACGCATTACCAATATTCTGCCCGTGCGCGAGTTCGATGACGACCATTTCATTTTCATGGCTACCGCCAATGGCACCGTCAAGAAAACGCCCCTGTCACAATTTGCACGACCGCGCAGTGTCGGTCTGCGGGCGATCGATCTGGTGGAGGACGATCATCTGGTCGGCACCGCCATTACCAACGGCCACTGCGACGTTGTACTCTTTTCCTCGGCCGGCAAGGCTGCGCGCTTTACCGAGGAGCAGGTGCGTTCCATGGGCCGCACTTCGCGCGGTGTGCGCGGCATGCGTCTGGAGGAAGGGCAGTCCGTCATCTCCATGGTAATTCCCGTTGAAGATGGAAAAGTGCTGACCGTCAGTGAAAAAGGCTACGGCAAGCGCACCGATGTGCAGGACTTTCCGGCCAAGGGCCGTGGTGGCATGGGCGTTAAAGCCATGCAGATGTCCGAGCGCAATGGCGCCCTGGTCGGCGCCGTGCAAGTGCTTGACGGCGAGGAAATCATGTTGATTTCCGATCAGGGCACCCTGGTTCGCACCCGCGTTGACGAAGTATCGGTTCTGAGCCGCAACACCCAGGGTGTGCGCCTGATTCGCGTACGCGAAAATGAGCATATCGTCAGCGTCGGCCGTATTGAGGAAACTGAAGCGGAAGATGGGGAAGTGGTTGAAGAGTGATGAGCGGCAAGCTTCAAGCTGCAAGCCGCAAGCTAAATAAGGGAAAAGGGAAAAGGGAAAAGGGACAAAACGGCAGGATTGCCGTTTTGCACAGCCGCAGGCTGCCCGAAGGGTGAGGCACATGGATGTGCCGAATGAAAAGAAACTGCCGTAAGGTGGACATTGCCCATTAATAATTTGACCGAACTGCCGGGATACGAGCGTGACAGCAAACAAGACACCAGTGACAGACGAGGCCAAATTACTGGCTGAGTTGCGCGATAAAATCGATGGCATTGATCAGCAGATCGGCGATCTTATCAGTGCACGCGCTCGTTGTGCCCAGGAAGTTGCGCACATCAAACTGACCCATAGCGCTGAAAAAGACCCCAAATTTTACCGCCCAGAGCGCGAAGCTCAGGTATTGCGCCGTGCCATGGAGCGCAATAAAGGGCCGCTCGGCAACGAGCAATTCGCGCGTCTGTTTCGCGAGATCATGTCCGCCTGTCTGGCACTGGAAAGTCCGGTCAAGGTTGCCTACCTGGGACCCGAGGGAACCTTTACCCAACAGGCAGCGCTGAAACATTTCGGTCATGCGGCAACGGTTGTTTCCATGGCCGCCATCGATGAAGTATTTCGCGAGGTGGAAGCCGGTGCTGCTCATTACGGTGTGGTACCCGTGGAAAATTCCACCGAGGGCGTGGTTACTCACACGCTGGACAACTTTATCGACAGTTCAGCCAAAATTTGTGGCGAAGTGGTTTTGCATATTCACCACAATCTGCTGGTGTCCGAGGTGACTCGCAGGGACAGTATTAGCCGTATTTATTCGCACTCGCAGTCGCTGGCCCAGTGCCGCAAATGGCTGGATGCGCATTATCCCCACGCGGAGCGAATCGCGGTCAGCTCCAATGCCGAGGCGGCCAAACGTTTACGCGGCGAGTGGAATGCAGCCTGCATCGCAGGCGAAATGGTGGAAGAACTTTACGGCTTGACCACCATTGCCGAGCGCATTGAAGACCGACCCGATAATTCCACCCGATTCCTGATTATAGGCGCGGAAGATGTGGCTCCCAGCGGCGAGGATAAAACCTCCATCGTTGTCGCCACCAAAAATCAGCCGGGTGCGCTCTACGACTTGCTGGAACCTTTTCGCCGCTTCAAGATCGATTTGACGCGAGTGGAAACCCGGCCCTCGCCCACGGGCGCCTGGAACTATGTTTTCTTTATTGATTTTACCGGTCATCAACAGGATGCGACGGTTCAGCAAGCCTTGCAAGCCGTTGCCGAGGGTGTATCGGATTTAAAGATCCTGGGTTCCTATCCCAAAGGGGTCCTCTAGAATATGGATTCTATGTGACTGACTCCCCGCCTCTGATAAAAAAGCTTGTTGTCGTCGGTCTGGGATTGATCGGCGGCAGCCTCGCGGCCGCCTGCAAGAAGCGGGGGCTCTGCCAGGAGGTGATAGGCGTGGCGCGCCGCCAATCGACCGGTCGTCAGGCGGTGGATATGGGGGTGGTGGACAGGGCCTTTGCCTCAATCGCTGAACTGTCGGATGAAGTCGGCACCGAGCTCGGTGAAGGGGATATGATTTTTATTGCCGTGCCGACACTGTCGCTGAAGCCCGTCTTGGTGGACATAAAACATCTGATTTCCGCGAAGGTGACCATCACCGATGGTGCCAGTGTCAAAGGCAGCGTGCTTTCGGACGTGCTGGATGTTTACGGCACGGCTCCTCCCCAGGTTGTGCTGGGCCATCCGATTGCCGGCTCGGAAAAGAGCGGCATAGAAGCGGCCGACAGCGAGCTTTATGAAAATCATCGCGTTATTCTCACGCCCGTTGAGACCACCGGCGAACAGCATGTTCGACGCGTGCGGACCCTTTGGCAACAGGTGGGCGCGGAAGTGATCCAGATGGATGTGGCGGAGCACGATGAAGTGCTCGCCTGCACCAGCCACCTGCCTCACGCCATCGCATTCTCGTTGGTGGATACCCTGGCCCACGACAGCAAGAATGCCAATATATTTCGCTACGCCGCCGGCGGTTTTCGGGATTTTACCCGCATTGCCTCCAGCGACGCGGTCATGTGGCGGGATATCATGTTGGCGAACCGGGGCTCGGTGCTTGATGCCATAGATTTGTTTCTGGCTAACCTGGCCAAGCTGCGCAGTGCGGTTGAACAGGAAGACAGTCACGAGTTGCTGGGGGTCTTTACCCGCGCCAAGGCCGCTCGCGACCACTTTACCAAAATGTTATCGAAGCAGGCATATCTCAACAAAATGGAAAATTCCAAGGTGCAGTATCGCGTCGCTCCCGGCGGCAAAATGTCCGGCCAGATCCGTGTGCCCGGCGACAAATCAATTTCTCACCGCTCCATCATGCTCGGCTCTCTGGCCGAAGGCGTCACCCAGGTGGAAGGATTTCTTGAAGGTGAGGATGCCCTGGCCACCCTGCAGGCATTTCGCGATATGGGTGTTGTGATTGAGGGCCCCCAGGACGGACGGGTCACCATTCATGGCGTGGGCTTGCATGGATTACAGGCACCCGCGGGTGCTCTTTACGTGGGCAATTCCGGTACATCCATGCGCTTGCTGTCGGGTATTCTTGCCGGTCAGTCGTTCGTGTCCGAGCTGACCGGTGATGAATCATTGACCAAGCGGCCCATGAATCGTGTTGCCGCGCCCTTACGCGAAATGGGAGCGGTGGTGGAAACCGCGGCTGAGGGTCGTCCACCTCTTAAAATCAATGGTGGCAGTAAGCTCAAGGGCATTCACTATGCCATGCCCATGGCCAGCGCTCAGGTGAAATCCTGTCTGCTGCTGGCGGGCCTCTACGCCCAGGGCGAAACCTCGGTGACCGAGCCGGCACCGACCCGAGACCACACCGAGCGTATGTTGCAGGGCTTCGGCTATCCGGTGCAAAAAAACGGCAGTACAGTGACCGTGGCTCCCGGCGGTTCATTGAAGGGCGCGCGTATCGATATACCGGCGGATATCTCTTCCGCCACCTTCTTTATGGTGGCCGCCGCCATAGCACCGGGCTCGGATATTACCCTGACCCACGTGGGCATCAATCCCACCCGCACTGGCGTCATCAATATTCTGCAACAGATGGGTGCCGATCTGACTTTGAGCAACCAGCGGGAAGTCGGTGGCGAGCCCGTGGCCGATATCCGCATCCGTTATGCGCCACTGAAAGGCATTCAGATTCCGAAAGACCAGGTGCCTCTGGCCATTGACGAGTTTCCGGCACTTTTTGTTGCTGCCTCCTGCGCTCAAGGCACCACCACCTTGACCGGCGCCGAGGAACTGCGGGTCAAGGAAAGTGATCGTATTCAGGTAATGGCTGACGGTTTGAAAATTCTGGGCATCGATGCACAGCCAACGGCGGACGGTATTGTCATTCAGGGCAAGGGACAGGCAGACAACAACAGTATCTTCAGCGGTGGCCAGGTCGAAAGCCACGACGATCACCGCATCGCCATGTCCTTTACCATTGCCGCCCTGCGTGCCAGCGAGACCATAGTGGTAAACAACTGCGCTAACGTGGCAACGTCCTTCCCCAACTTTACGGAATTGGCCAAAAATAGCGGAATAAGCTTAGAAATAATCCGTTCTTAAACTATTTTGCGCAGTCGTTTACAATTCGCACGGCTGGTGCGGGTGCCATTTGATGAGTGGCATCATGGTAGCGCCAGCCTTTCCACGACATCCAAAAGGCGGCTCAATGTCAACCGATTACTCAATGACCCACCTCAAGCAGCTTGAGGCGGAAAGCATCCATATCATTCGTGAAGTGGCGGCGGAGTTCGACAACCCGGTGATGCTTTATTCTGTCGGCAAAGACTCCGCGGTAATGATGCACCTGGCCATGAAGGCCTTCGCGCCGGGCAAGCCGCCTTTTCCCCTGATGCACGTGGACACCACCTGGAAATTCAAGGAAATGATCCAGTTCCGCGACAAACGCATCAAGGATCTCGGTTGGGACCTGATCGTGCACATCAACCAGGAAGGCGTGAAAATGGGCGTGGGGCCCTTTACCCACGGCAGCGCCAAGCACACAGACATCATGAAAACCCAGAGTCTGAAACAGGCCCTGGACAAATACGGTTTTGATGCCGCCTTCGGTGGTGCGCGTCGCGACGAAGAAAAATCCCGGGCCAAGGAACGTGTTTACTCCTTCCGGGATAAAAAGCACCGCTGGGATCCCAAAAACCAACGTCCCGAACTGTGGAACCTGTACAACAGCCGCGTTGACAAAGGCGAAAGCATCCGTGTATTTCCGCTTTCAAACTGGACCGAACTGGACATCTGGCAATACATTCACCTGGAAAGCATTCCCATTGTGCCGCTTTATTTCGCCGCCAAACGCCCGGTGGTGGAACGCAACGGCACGCTGATCATGGTCGACGACGACCGCATGCCACTCGAACCCGGCGAAACGCCCCAGCAAAAAATGGTGCGCTTTCGCACCCTGGGCTGCTATCCATTAACCGGTGCCGTAGAATCCGACGCTGCCACGCTCCCCGAAATTATTCAGGAAATGCTGCTGACGACCACCTCCGAACGGCAGGGCAGGGTCATTGACCGTGACGGCGCTGGCTCCATGGAGAAGAAGAAGCAGGAGGGATACTTTTAGGGAAAAGGGAAAAGGGAAAAGGGAAAAGGGAAAAGGGAAAAGAAGGGAGGCTATGTGCAGT
>CAZEWY010000112.1:0-11203 GCA_964515945.1 uncultured Cellvibrionaceae bacterium | reverse complement strand
GACGATTTCAGCCAGACGACGCTGGAGTCGCCGCTGAGCGGGCGCCGCGGCTGGAGCGATGCCCAGAATTTTTGCCGCATGCTCCAGGCCGCCTGGCACAGACACAAGCGACCGGTGCGATTGGTCGGTCTGGGGTTGCGGCTGAATGACCGACTGGCGGGAGCCTGTCAGTTACCCTTGTTCGACTGAGACGACCTGTCCCCATCCGCTGAGAGTAGTGGCCACGACTGGAAGAGGTAAGGTAGAATAAGGGGTGAGGGGGAGATTAGCCGGGTGACGGGGCCTGAGAGCTCCCGAGGCGAAATATCCAGCGAGCCTTATTGCAGTGCATCGCAAGCTGGTTTAATCTCTTGCAAGTTTTAGCCGCCAACATCTGGTTAGGCTGGTCAGTCTGTATACAAATGTGTGGAGAATTAGACGGTGAGTCGTAGAAAGAAGAAAATAGAATCTGAAGATAAGGCGGAAATCGATCTGACGCCCATGCTGGACGTCGTGTTTATCATGTTGATTTTCTTCATCGTTACCGCCTCTTTCGTCAAAGAGCGTGCGATCAACGTCAATGTTCCCGAAGACGACGAGAAACCACCGGTCGAGGAGAATGCCTCCATTCTGGTTCAGGTCAATGCCAATGATGAGATCTTCATCGATGGCCGTCGCGTTGATGTGCGCTCCGTTCGTTCCCTGATCGCGCAAAAGCATGCCGAGAACCCTGAAGCGCCCCTGGTGGTTCGAGCTCACGCGGAATCCAGTGCCGAGAGCTATGTCAATGTGGCCGATGCCGCTCGTGAAGCCAATGTCTACGCTGTGTCCCTGGTTCCCTTCGGCGGCAACATGTAGTCGGAAGCCAGGTTAAACCGAAAAAGCGGTGGTTTTTTGACCACCGCTTTTTTTGTGGGCGAAAATTATTTTTTGTTCATCAAATCGGAATCTTTCTTGTCCAAGCGACTATTCCGGTGACCTTTGTTCGACTGACTTTGTCCAACTAACTTTTGTTCAAGCCATTCTGTCCACTTCAGGAGCGAGTGAGTTATGTCCGCAAATCCATTGGAATATTACGATCAGGATACTTTCGCACGTATCAAAGCGTTTGCCGATGGCAAGGAAACACCATTTGTAGTGATAGATACGGGTACCTTCGAGCGACAGCTGGATCAGTTATTGGGCTGCTTTCCGACGGCGCGGATCTTTTATGCCGTTAAAGCCAACCCGGCTCCGGAACTGCTGAAAATCCTTCGCGACAAAGGCTGCAACTTCGACGTGGCCTCCCGCTATGAGCTGGATAAGGTCCTGGCGCTGGGCGTATCCGGTGATCGGGTAAGCTATGGCAACACCATCAAGAAGGCCAGGGATATCCGCTATTTCCATGAGAAAGGCGTGAATCTGTTCGCCACCGATGCGGAAGCGGATTTGCGCAATATCGCCAAGGCAGCTCCGGGCGCACGAGTATTCGTGCGCATACTGACGGAGGGCTCCGAGACCGCGGACTGGCCCTTGTCGCGCAAGTTTGGCTGTCAGGTGGATATGGCGCTGGACCTGTGTATCCTGGCGCGGGATCTGGGGCTGGAGCCCTACGGAATCTCGTTCCATGTGGGATCTCAGCAGCGTGATATAGGCGTCTGGGATTCCGCAATTGCCAAGGTCAAGTTCATTTTCGAGCGTTTGCAGAACGAGGACGGCATCAACCTGCGCATGATCAACCTCGGTGGCGGCTTTCCCGCCAATTACCTCAGTCGAACCAATGATCTTCAGCTGTATTCGGAAGAGATCTCGCGCTTCCTGGCAGAGGACTTCGGCGATGACATGCCGGAAATCATCCTCGAGCCAGGTCGCTCCCTGGCCGGCAATGCGGGGATACTGGTGAGCGAGGTGGTATTGATCAGCCGCAAGTCCCGCACGGGGCTGAACCGCTGGATTTATACGGATATCGGCAAATTTGGTGGTCTTATCGAGACGCTGGATGAGTCCATCAAGTACCCGATCTACGTCGAAAAGCAGGGTGAACTGGAAGAGGCGGTGATTGCAGGCCCGACCTGTGACAGCGCCGATATCCTCTACGAGAACTACAAGTACGGACTGCCCCTCAATCTGGCCATTGGCGACCGTATGTACTGGCTTTCCACCGGCGCCTATACCACCACCTACAGCGCCATCGAATTCAATGGCTTTCCGCCATTGCAGGCCTATTATATTTAGCGGTCATCCGCCGGCGGTTATCGTGCCCGTTCCGATGCCCGGTATTCCACCCGGGTAAAGGTCGACGGCTGAACCGCGCGACGGCGTTCGATCTTTCTTTCCGCTCTGCCCCGAGGGCGGCGGATTTCGGGGCCGGGCTGCATTACACCCCCAGGCGGCAAAAGGTCCCGTGGCGG
Source organism: uncultured Cellvibrionaceae bacterium (assembly GCA_964515945.1). Lineage (GTDB taxonomy): Bacteria > Pseudomonadota > Gammaproteobacteria > Pseudomonadales > Cellvibrionaceae > CAYQQJ01. The sequence continues at coordinate 8,834 of CAZEWY010000112.1, read as the reverse complement.
GATGGTTTGCCGATCGCTATCTGACTCGCGCCTGATACCGGAGATCGCATGGCGGTGTGGCGCAATCCCGTGTCTGTCTCCCAACCAGCGATGCCGACGCGAGTCGCGGAAGCGGGCATCTATGTGCGGGCGACCGTAGCGTACGTGGTACTGCCGGTCGGGCCGCCATTCATGCGCGCGGCCATGGCGGTCGCCGCGATGGTGATTCCAGTGGCGGGCATCATGGTGCCGGGCAATGTCTCTACCGGCATAGACGCGATCAGAAAAAAACGATTGCCCCGAGGTCTCCATAACGACGACCTGTCCGCTGTGCCAACGGAAAGCACTGAAATAGAAGCCCGCCGCGACCGGAATCCCCATGCTCCAGCCGAAATGAATGCCACGTTCGTAGACATGACCCCCGTGACGGGAATAGTCCCAGTATACCGGCGGGTGGTCGCGCCAGCGCCAGTGGCCGTACACTCTGCGGCTGTCGTAGTAGGGAATGAAGATAACCTGGGTGCGCACGGGCTCTATGACAATGGTTTCGGCATCGCGCACTACCCTGAAATGCTCCAGCGAGTCGAGATTACCCGCCGCATAGGCCTGCGCACGCAAGGCCTGAATGCTGGCCATCACCGCCGCTTCATTGCGCAGAAAGGCATTGGCGAGATCCTCCGTCCACTCCAGGTCATCGTTCATGCGCGCTATGATTTCCGGGAAGGCGACCAGCGCCTTGACACTGGGGTCCCAATCCCTGTGCTCCACGGCGTTAACGGCGGATTCGCCGGTGAGGTCGCGATTGGACTGCCACCACCGGGCGGCCTGTATCAGGTCGAGGGGGTGAGTCGAGGCAATGAGAATGTGAGACAGGACGCTGTCGGGATAAAGGGCTATGGGGGCGAGTATCTGTTCCAGTTGCGCCTGGCTGTAGTCGCTACGGTCGGTCGCGGCCAGAGTGCTCTGCCCGAAACTCAAACCGAGGAGGACGAAGATCACAGCCAGTATGGGTCCCGGCAGCCTTCGATAGGTTTTCATAAGTTCACCTCCGCGCCATTTCTTGTACCCGATAAACATGAGACTTATTTTTAGTTTACGGTCATTTCTTGTCCAAATCAGGGACAAAATGTGCAAATTACGGCACCGGCGGCAAGTATGGGGTGCGGTAGGGCGATCCTACCGCGCTGGCTCCTTGAGCGTGGGCTTCCTGAATTTCAAGGTCATGCGGTCGCTTTCGCCAATGGCCAGATATTTTTCGCGGTCCTTGTCGCCAAGGCGCAGTGAGGGCGGCAGGGTCCATACGCCCTTGGGGTGATCGGCGGTGTCTTTTGGATTGGCATTTATCTCGCTCCTGGAGACCAGTTCAAAGCCCGCCGCGGTCGCCAGTTCCACGGCCTTGGCTTCGGTCACATAGCCGCTGGATTGCATGTGTTCGAGGCTTGTTCCCGGCTTTGCCCGGTGTTCTACCACACCCAGAATGCCGCCGGGCTTGAGGGCCGCGTAAAACTGTTTGAAAGCATCGTCGGCGTAGCCGCCATCCAGCCAGTTGTGCAGGTTGCGGAAGGTGAGCACGCGGTCAGCGCTGCCGGGAGGTGCGATGGGAGTTTTGACATCAGGGCCAAATTCCGTGACCACCACCTTGTCGTAGACGTCTGGTTGGCTTTTCAGTTTCTCCAGGAACGCCTTGCGACCGCGAATATAATAGGCCACGTCGGTTTTTACCGGGAAGTGCGCGGCATAGAGCAGGCCCTCATCCCTGAGATAGGGAGCGAGTATTTCTGTATACCAGCCGCCGCCTGGCGAGATTTCCACCACCGTGTGGTCGGGCCGCACCTCGAAGAATTTTAGAGTAGCGACGGGGTGGCGGTATTTGTCGCGCTTGGTGTAGGCCGCTGTACGGTGATCGCCTTCGACGGCGCCGGTCAGCTCGCCGGCGAATGCCATTTGCTGACACAGCAGTATTACACTGGCGAGGCAAAGCAGTTGCTTTATCATTTTTAAAATCCCTCTCTCTGGGTTAACTGGATTGTGTTGGCCTCGATAATGAACCACCAATGGCCCCATGGCAAACAGGACCGGTCGCAAACAAGCCTACAGGGTTTTCAGAGGATTCCCAGCCTGAGACATCTACCGATCTTGTCTGTGGTATCCGCGTCCACGCCAGCCTCCTCCGCAAATTCTGGCCAGCGGGCGACCGCCTCTGCCACCTGCTGGATCACCGCCGTCGCGTCGGCGATGGCAAAGCGCCTGGCCACCGCCAATAAATCCCCGCTGGTGAAATTGTCGCGCTTTCCGTTGAGTGTCATCTGGTGCTGGCGCGTCCAATGCCCCTCCGGGTTGTAGGCAAAGGTGAGGTCATAGGCGGGCGCCAGAGACCAGGTGCCTTCGCGGTCCATCACGAAGGCGATGTTCTTTGGGTGGTCGTCATGATTTCTTGCCAGGACATTGAACACCATCCGGCGGAACTCTTCGCTCAGGGCATCGGCGGGCAGGGCCAGAGTCTGTATGATTTCCAGCACCTGTTCGTAGGAATGACGGCCGATGGCATCAAAGTCCATGTGTCCCAAGGCGCACAGTGACTGACGGTGCAGCTTGTCGCCGGCGGGAGTGCGGTCGAAGCGTCGGGTGACGAAGTGGCGCCGGCCATCTTCAGCGAGCAGTCGGCACTCGCTCATCTGAATGCCAGCTGCCCGCGCCATTAAATAATAGGCATATTCAATCAGGCCATAGCCCTGGGGATCCTCGGCCTCCCGGTCGCGATTGCCGGTTATTCCGTCAAATTTCAGCAGCCAGTATCCGCATCCCGCCGGCGCTTGGCGGTGCCCCGGCCAAATTTGATCGGAGGCCGGATCCCAGGCAATAACGGCCTTGGCTCGCGCGCCATCGGCGGATATGCCGATCTGCAACAGCGTTTCCAAGTCTCGTGCGTCACTGGCATTAGTAGCCGGATTGCGACCCGGACTGGCGAGAATACGATTGATCATGCCGACAAGGCGGGCTATGTCCAGTGACTGCGCCTGCCAATCGTCCGGGGGCCGACGGATCAGCGGCGGTGAATATTCGAGAGCGCCCATTCCCCGGTCGCCGATCAGGCACAGGCGTTCCACTGGCGTCAGCTTGCTCCGGCCTTTCCAAGCCAGCCAGGCATCAATCATGGCGTTGCCAAACCTGTCCGGCAATGAATCCGCCAGAAAGCCGGGCAGACCCTTGAAGACGTTGGCATTGAGCTCGGGGAAGGAAAAGGTGCGACGAGACAGCGGCATGGTGATGGGGGCAACTGCAATACCGCGCTCCCGGAATTCCGGGCTGTAGGTGAAATGGCCCAATTGCCGGTGGCTGTCCCAACTGACCGAACCTATATGGGCGCCCCATAAATGAACATGAATGGGTGTCAGTTCGGCGTCGGCTACAGTCACGGTCAGGGCTCTCGGTCCAGTAAGTCTCCTGATGCATCGGACTGCAGTTCATCAAGCGCTTCGCCCACTGCCTTATCCACCTGAGCAATACCATGCAGCTTTCCCTGCCAAACGGGGCTCTCGACCTCGCTGACCGAAGCCACCACAACGGACTCGCCCAGTATTTTCAATGCGACTTTTTGAGCTTTCAGATGAGCCCCCGCCATATCCAGCCGCGATCCATCCATCTCAACGGCGACAGGTGCCACCAGATGCGCGTCAGTCAGGCGTACGACGGAATCCCGCAGCCCCAGTGCCAGGGTGTCGGAGCGGACGTGGATCCGGGTCATCTCGGCTGTGGAATTTTTCAGCACAATGGAATCAGCCTGGATATCAAACAGTTCCATATCCAGGCAATGGTCGAGGGTGATATGGCGATAACGACCGCTATAGCGCTGGCCGGTTTCTCCCTGGCAATTGAGGTCGCCTTTGGTGGCTGAGGCCGCCGAATCCCGCGCTGGCGATACGGGTTCCTGTAACAGGTTCACCACGGAGGCCGTGTGGGTCTTCAGCGGAACATGCTTGGCCCCGGGTATGACATGAAGCTCACTATCGGCGATCAAGCCATCCAGTACATAGCCGGTGCGGAGGGGAGCGATGGGATCCAGTTCACCCCAGATAATGGCAGTCGGCGTAGTAACCGCATCAAGTATCCGAGAATAATCGGTATGGATCAGCGACAAGGCCGCATTGGCGTTGGGGCGACCGTTGAGCAGATAATTCCAGGTGAGATCGATTTCCCGAAAGGGCTCGGTGACGTCCGGCCAGCTACCAATGGTTTCGACCAGTCGATCACCGAAATTCAGGATCCGCGACGCCGTCTCTTGCAGTCCGTCGGGCAGAATCTGGTAATCAAACTGGTCCAGGTCAATCGCCGATTTCACAAAGGCTGCTCTATGCAGCACACCGGCCACGTCAATGAGGGTGAGCCTGTTCAGAGTCTCCGGATAGGTGGCGGCGTAAAGCAGTGCCACGGCCCCGCCCATGGAGTGGCCAGCCAAATGGAAGCGTTTCAGTTCATGAGTCTGGATCAGCCAATGAGTCAGGGCCGCGTAATTCTCCGGGGACAGCCGTCCCGTCGGCAAAGAGGAGCGCCCGAAACCGGGGAAGTCGAACGCGATAATGTAGTAGCGGTTTTTCAGGGACTCAATGACCGCTTGCCAATCCATCAAGCCCGCCTGTCCAAGACCATGCAATAACACCAGAGGCGGCTTTTGTTTGTCACCCACGATCACCACGTAGATGGTGGAGTTCAATATGGGTTCCTGTACAAAGCTGCCGCGCCAGCCTGCCGGCAGTCGTACGCTGTTGGCTGTGGCGGTCTGATCGGGCATTGTCGGGGGTAAGGGTACATCGCCCGGCGCGGCGGCCGCGCTTGCATACAGGAAAAGCCCCAGGCAAAGGCATGCCAGCGGCCTTGACCATTTTGCGCGAGTGGGTGGGGTTCTTATTTTTGCCACGGTGCAATGCCCTATAGTCGATGTGCTGTGAACGGATAGCTCAGTGCGGTAGGCAGTCACTTCAGCAGGGGCGACTCCAGTGTTTGCAGTTCTCCGCCCACCAGGTCCTCCGCAATTTTGCGCAGATCCGCCAGACTGACATCGGCCTGATTCAGCAAGGGGCGGACCAGATCGTCGAGGCACTTGCTGTCGTTGCTGCGTTCCCGGATTTCCCTGTCGAGGGCATCAAACAGAACCGTGGCACGTGCGGTTGTTGCACCGGTGGAGTGCTTTTGCATCAGACTTTCGACGTCGTCTCCCCAATCGGACAAGTCATCGAAGACTTTGTCCCGGCGCGAGTCGGTCATTCCCCCCGCGCGGTAGATCAACTCCACCGAATAGAACTCCGCCAGGCCCTCTGCAATCCAGTCATGATTAGGCGCGCCGCGAATACCCGTGGCCATATGCACCAGTTCGTGCACCAGCGGACTGGTGCCGTTCTCGCTCACCAGAGGCCGTTCTTCGTGGAGAAACAGGGAATTGGAAGCCGACAGGCCACCGCGCCACATGGGGTCGCCGGCGCCCACGATCAACAGGCGCGACGGTGTCTGGCCGAAGGCATCATTCAACGTCGGCCAGATAAAATTCAGAAAGGTCAGTAGGTCCATGCGGTGCAACTGTGAATCCAGGGGAGCGCTGATGGCGATGTGAGAGTCGCCCACGCGGTTTCTTCGGGTTCCCAGCTTGCCGGCAATCATCCAGCCCGTGGGCCGGTCGAACCGGCGCGAGGGATTGTCGATGCGGAAAACACCGTCGCGAATCTCCTCCCAACCGGTATTGACACTGGGCCAGCCCGCCGGCAATTTGAATTCCAGCACAGAGTGGGAGCGTGCGCCTTTCCTTGCCGTCACTTTTGCCGGCGGCACAAGGTCATCACCGCGGAAGATAGCCCAGTTCTTTGTGACCAACGCATCAAATTCGCCATCCTCCCGCTTATGGGAAATCTTCGCCCGAAGCGACAGGCGGGCATTCTTCTCCGGCGGCACCCAAACGGCGCGCCCATCTTCGATGTCGAGCTGTCCGTTGGCCTCAAGATGACTGTGAAGATCGGGGTTCAGGTTGAAATCCAGTTGACTGAGCAGGCGGGCATCTTCAATGAAGATAGTGACCTGGGCATTGTCGTCGGCGGGACGTAACTCAACCGAATAATTGATATTGTAAATGTTCGTTTCATCCGTATCACTGGCGAATGCCGCGGATGCCAGGATTGCAACACCGATAAAAAACGCAAGACGAATAGGCATCAACAGCGAAAGTTTGACCCAAGCGGGGTGGCCTGGTGCAGTTAGTGTTAAAACCATGACATTCCGCCTCGGCCGTCGGGAAATTCGACAGTCAACTCTATGCACAACCGGGACCGGATTCAACCTCCGCGGTCACAATCCGGGGCTGGTGCTTGACTTTCATTGAGTCTGTGATAATGTACTAGTACATGAGTACATCAGATTCGCACCATAACCAACTATTGGATCATCTGCTGGCACAGCGCAGCCACCAGGCGCTGGATGAGGCCCTGCGGGATCTGCTGACGCCGGCCGAATATACCGAGATCGTCAAGCGCCTGCAGATACTGCGCATGCTGAAAGCCGGCGTGCCGCAGCGCAAAATCGCGGAGCAGCTGGGTGTGGGTATTGCCACGGTCACCCGTGGAGCCCGCGCACTGAAAAGCCATGACAAGCCATAAAAAATGAAAAGCCGCCAAGTTGACCGCCGAAGAGAATTGATATGAGCCGTAAACCCGCCCCCATAGAATTGCCCCGCAAGCCCCATTACGTGACGCTGACAGCGGATTGTAATTTTTTTGAGCTTTTCAAGAAAATTGAAAAGCGCTTCGATACCTGTTTTATGCTCGAGTCCCTGGGGGAGGAGAGTCATATTTCACGGCATTCCATCATCGGCTTTGATCCCGAGCAGACTCTCCATGCCAGGGGCAATAGATTGTTCATCGAGAGTCGCGATGGCACGACGGAATCCTATGAGAGTGACAACCCCTATTATCTGCTGCGGGACATAGTGCCCCAGGATGTGATATCCCGAAAATATGCCGGTGGCTTGACCGGCTATATCGGTTACGACGCCATGCATTATTTCGAGCCGTCCCTCAAGGTCAAGAACAGTGATTATTTCGATGTGTTCAAGTTCGGTCTCTTCAAGGACGGACTGACTCTGGACAAGATGACCGGTGAAGTTACCTATTTTTACTACACCGAGAGCCGCATCGATTTTATCCGGCAGCTTCTCAATGAAGATTACCCCGGCAATGGTGAACTGAAAATTACCGATCTGGGCGACACCATGACCCGGGAACAGCACGCCGACGCGGTTATGAAGGTGAAGAAGGATATTATCGACGGCAAAATATTCCAGTGTGAAGTTGGCTTCAAAAAGCGGTTCAGGCTGGAAGGCGATACCATCAACATCTATGAAAAAATGCGCGAGATGAATCCCTCGCCGCAGATGTATTACGTCAAGTTCGGCGAGCAGAAGCTGATTGGCGCCAGCCCGGAAATGCTGTTCCGTCTGCGCCAAGGCGAAATGGAAACCTTCCCGCTGGCGGGAACCACAAAGCGCGGGGCAACGCCGGAAGAGGATACCCAATACGCCCGCACGCTGCTGAACAACCCCAAGGAAATTGCCGAGCACAAAATGATTGTGGATCTGCACCGCAACGACATAGGCCGGGTTGCCCGTTTCGGCACGGTGAAAGTGCGCAGCCTGATGGACATCAAGCGCTTCAGCCACGTGCAGCATATTTCCAGTGAAATCGTCGGCATCATGGCGGAATCCGAGGACATGTTCTCCGCGCTCGCCAGTAATTTCCCGGCGGGTACTTTAACGGGCGCCCCCAAAATTGAAGCCATGAAAATTATCGATGATCTTGAATCCGATGGTCGCGGCCCCTACGGCGGAGCGGTGGGTCATTTTTCTTTTAATGGCGACTGCACTTTTGCGATACCGATCCGCACGATTTTCGCCAAGGGAGAGGATGCCTATGTGCAGACCTGCGGCGGCAATGTCTACGATTCGAACCCGGCGGATGAGTACGAGGAAATCCGGCAGAAATTCAACGGCACCAAAAAAGTGCTGGATCAATTCATGGCGGATGATTCGAAGAAGGCAGCTCTATGAAAGTGTACATTATCGATAATTACGATTCCTTTACCTACAACCTCTACCAGTTTGTCGGCGAGGTCCTGGCCAGTGAAAAAATGCTGGGAAATATCGAGGATTTTGACATTGTGGTCAAGCGCAATAATGAAGTATCCCTGGAGGCCATCGCGGCTGAAAAGCCCGATCGGATTATTATTTCCCCCGGCCCCGGCTCGCCCGATGACAAAGCCTATTTCGGTGTTTGCGCGCAGGTGATTGAGCAACTGGGGCGCTCCACGCCTCTGTTGGGCGTGTGTCTGGGTATGCAGGGTATCGTGCATGTGTTTGGCGGCAAGGTGGTGAAGGCGGTCCTGCCGATGCACGGCAAAAGCAGCCCCATCAACCACAAGGGCACGGGTATTTTCAGCAAGATTCCCGATCAGTTGGAAGTCATGCGCTACCATTCCCTGATCGCCGATGCGCAGAGCCTGCCCGAATGCCTGGAAGTGACGGCGACCGTCGGTGATCCCGCCTGTTCTGCGGCGGGAGAATTCGAGATCATGGGTGTGCGGCACAAAACCCTGCCGATAGAGGGCATTCAGTTTCACCCGGAATCCTTCGCGACCGAAGGTGGCAAGGAGCTGATTCGCAATTTCCTGGTGCGGGAGCGGGCGGCCTGACATCCATTGAAAAGGGATTAGGTTGAATGGCACTTCTCTAGGGTCCAGAACGAAGTGAGGTCCGATTTGGGGCAGGGCTTTACAAGACCGTCGCCCGCAGGGATGCGGGTGTAGAGCCCCCATGGATGGGT
>CAZEWY010000111.1:0-11205 GCA_964515945.1 uncultured Cellvibrionaceae bacterium | reverse complement strand
CGCTGCCGCAGTCGCCGCAACTGTTCAAGCAGTTGCTGATGGTGTCCGGCTATGATCGCTATTATCAGATTGCCAAATGTTTTCGCGACGAGGATCTGCGTGCGGATCGCCAGCCGGAATTTACCCAGATCGACATAGAAACATCCTTTATGGATGAAGAGCAGATCATGGGTGTGACCGAAGACATGATCCGGCAGTTGTTCAGCCGGATCATGGCGGTGGAGCTCGGAGAATTCCCGCGCATGCCATATTCTGAGGCCATGAGTCGGTATGGTTCCGACAAGCCGGATCTGCGCATTCCGCTCGAGCTCGTCGACGTCAAGGATCTGATGACCGAAGTGGATTTCAAGGTGTTTTCCGGACCCGCCAAGGACCCCAAGGGCCGTGTTACGGCATTGAAAGTTCCCGGCGGTTCAGAAAAGCTGACGCGAAAGCAGATTGACGACTACACCAAGTTCGTGAGCATCTACGGTGCCAAGGGCCTGGCCTATATCAAGGTCAATGATCTCAGCGATCTGGAAAGCGGTCTGCAATCACCCATTGTCAAATTCCTGCCCATGGACGTGCGCCAGGCGATACTGGAGCGGGTGGATGCCGCCAATGGCGACCTGATCTTCTTTGGCGCCGACAGTGCCAAGGTGGTATCCGAGGCCCTGGGCGCTCTGCGCTGCAAACTTGGTGAAGATCTCGATCTCTACACCTGCCACTGGGCGCCCCTCTGGGTGGTTGACTTCCCCATGTTTGAGGAAGAGGACGATGGCAGCCTGTCCGCCCTGCATCACCCCTTTACGGCGCCTTCCTGTTCGCCGGAAGAACTGGAGCAGAATCCAGCGGTGGCTCTGAGCCGAGCCTACGACATGGTGCTGAATGGAACCGAGCTGGGCGGCGGGTCTATCCGTATCCACAACCAGACCATGCAGCAGGTGGTCTTCCGCATATTGGGTATCCGTGCCGAGGAACAGCGGGAAAAATTCGGCTTCCTGCTGGACGCCCTGAAATACGGCGCACCGCCCCACGGCGGCTTGGCATTTGGTCTGGACCGTCTGATCATGTTGATGACGGGCTCGGAATCCATTCGCGATGTGATTGCCTTCCCGAAAACCCAAAGTGCGGCCTGCGTTATGACCGATGCGCCGGGAACCGTGGATGCCAAGCAATTGCGTGAACTGCACATTCGCCTGCGCAATACCGAGCAGGACAAGAAGCCGTCGCAATAAACCTTTCGCAGTAAACTCAGGAAGATTAACGGCGGCGATGGTGCCGCCGTGGGAGTGAATTTTTATGGCCGGCCACAGTAAATGGGCCAATATCAAGCACCGCAAGGCCGCGCAGGACGCCAGGCGCGGCAAGGTATTCACCAAGTTGATTCGGGAATTGACGGTGGCCGCCAAGGGCGGGGCCATTCCCGAAGACAACCCCCGCCTCCGCGCTGCCGTGGATAAAGCCCTGGCGGCCAACATGAAAAGGGACACCATCGACAAGGCCATCGCCCGTGGCGCTGGCGCTGGCGAGGGTGATAACTATGAAGAATGCACTTACGAGGGCTACGGCGTGAACGGCGTGGCAATTCTGGTGGAGTGCATGACGGACAACAGAAATCGCACCGTTTCCGATGTGCGCCACGCCTTTACCAAACGCGGTGGTAATTTGGGCACCGATGGTTCCGTGGCCTACCTGTTCAGCCGCAAGGGGCAAATCACTTTTGAGCCGGGTGCCGACGAAGAGCGCATCATGGAGGTGGCACTGGAGGCCGGTGCGGAAGATATCGAAACCTATGACGATACGTCCGTTGAAGTCAGTACCAGCTTCGAGGACTTTCTGACCGTCAAAGATGCCATGGTAAAGGCCGGACTGGAATTCGCCAACGCCGAAGTGACCATGGTTCCGTCCACCACTGTCTCTCTGGACAAGGATGATGCGGAGAAGACCCTGGCCCTGGTGGACATGCTGGAAGACCTGGACGATGTGCAGAATGTCTATACCAATGCGGATATTCCCGATGAGGTGATGGAGAGCCTTTAAGGTGGGAGTTCGAGGGGCCGCTTCGTAAGCAAGTCCGGCCGAATAGGGGAAGCATTTCTGGAAACGCATAAATACATCCCTGTAGCTCCCGCGCGGCATCCCTGCCGCGAGGGTTCCAGAAATGCTTCCCCTATCCGGCCTCAGTGGCACCTGATGCTCTTAGTTTCTTTTGGTACTTGGATCTACCGGGCGCATTGATTATCCCCTTGACGCAGCCCCCCGCCCTTGGGACACTGCTGTCTTCAAAGTACTGTGAAAATAACCACCTATGGCATTGATATTGGGCGTGGATCCGGGCTCGCGGAAGACGGGTTACGGCATCATAAATCAGATTTCCGGCAGTGCCAGCTATGTGTCCAGTGGCGTTATTCGTGTGCCGGATCTGCCGCTCCCGGAACGATTGAAGGTCATCTTCGACTCTCTCTGTGAAATCATCGAAACCTATGCCCCCCAGGAATTCGCCATAGAGCAGGTCTTTCTGGCCAAGAGCGCTGGTTCCGCGCTGAAACTGGGGCAGGCGCGGGGCGCCGCCATAGTGGCCGCCGTGCATCATTTGTTGCCGGTATCGGAGTACGAGGCGCGCAAGGTGAAACAGTCGGTGGTCGGCAATGGCGGGGCTGATAAGCTGCAGGTCCAGCATATGGTGAAGACTTTGTTGAAGCTGCCGGGAGCGCCTCAGGAGGATGCCGCCGATGCGCTGGCCGTGGCTCTCTGCCATGCCAATACCCAGCAGCATCTGATCCATATCGCGGCCGGCCGGCAGTTTCGGCGCGGGCGCATTGTGTGACAAATGTCATTGATGTGCTCCATCCTGTAACTGATGGTACGAAGGTGTAGAGGCCTAAAGACGTGAAGGACAGAATATGATTGGCAGGCTCAAGGGCTTCTTGCTGGAGAAAGAGCCACCGCATTTGCTGGTGGATGTTCAGGGGGTGGGCTACGATCTGTTGGCACCCATGACCAGTTTTTATCAACTGCCGGATGTGGGTGAGGAAGTGGTGTTGCACACCCATTTTGCGGTGAGCGAGACCTCCCAGCAGCTATACGCTTTTCACGACAAGGAAGACCGGCAACTGTTCCGGCAGTTGATCAAGGTCAGCGGTGTCGGCCCCAAAATGGCCCTGGCCATTTTATCGGGGATGGAGGCAACAATGTTTGTGCGCTGCGTCATGGAAGATAATACAGCGGCTTTGGTGAAGGTGCCGGGGGTTGGCAAAAAGACCGCCGAGCGCCTGATTATCGAGATGCGCGACAAGCTCAAAAGCTGGGAATTTTCAACCGACGCATTGCCCACAGACGGCGGCGTAGTCCTGCCCACGGCCGGTAACAAGAACTTTATTGCTGAAGCTGAAAGTGCATTGGTTTCCCTCGGCTACAAGCCGGTGGAGGCGTCCCGGGCGGTGTCCGCGGTGCTTGACGAACATGAAGTGCAGCGCAGCGAAGACCTGATACGCCTGGCACTGCGCGCCATGCTGCCGGGTTAAAACGACCGGCAGCCAAAACGAAAGACCATTCTATGATTGAACAGGACCGCTTGATTGAAGCCAGTGCCCAGCCACGCGAGGAGGTGCAGGATCGTGCTGTGCGGCCCAAACGCCTGGCCGATTACGTCGGTCAGCCCGTGGTGCGTGAGCAGATGGAGATTTTCATCGGTGCCGCCAGGGCTAGGGGCGAAACCCTGGATCACACCCTGGTTTTTGGCCCACCGGGTCTGGGCAAGACCACCTTGGCCAATATCATTGCCGAGGAGATGCAGGTCGGCTTGAAGAGTACCTCGGGGCCGATTCTGGAAAAGGCCGGGGACCTGGCGGCGCTCATGACCAATCTTGAGCCTGGAGATGTGCTCTTTATCGACGAAATTCACCGCCTGAGCGCGGTAGTTGAAGAAGTTCTCTATCCGGCCATGGAAGATTTCCAGCTCGACATCATGATCGGGGAAGGGCCGGCGGCGCGTTCCATCAAGCTGGATCTGCCCCCCTTCACACTGGTGGGGGCCACCACCCGTGCCGGACTCCTGACTTCGCCTTTGCGTGATCGCTTCGGTATCGTCCAGCGGCTGGAATTCTATAATGTGGAGGACCTGACACAGATCGTGCAGCGTTCAGCCCGTTTGATGAAGGTCTCTCTGGATGCCTCCGGCGCCGGCGAAATTGCCAGGCGCGCGCGGGGCACTCCGCGCATCGCCAACCGCTTGTTGCGGCGGGTGCGCGACTATGCGGAAATAAAGAGCGACGGTGTTGTCACCGGCGAGATCGCCGATCTGGCCTTGAATATGCTCAATGTGGACGCACTGGGCTTCGACCATATGGACCGCCGTCTGCTGCTCGCCCTCATGGAAAAATTCGGCGGCGGCCCCGTCGGCGTGGACAGTCTGGCCGCGGCCATCAGTGAAGAGCGGGATACCATTGAAGATGTGTTGGAGCCCTATCTGATTCAGCAGGGCTACATCATGCGCACGCCCCGTGGCCGCACGGCGACCCAGGCGGCTTACGATCACTTCGGCATTGCCGTGCCGGCCAAGCATCGACAGGACGAGTTGCCGGGGCTTTGACAAATCGCCGCGAAAAATCAGGATACAAGCAATGCCGGAATTTTCCTTCCCCGTACGCGTCTATATTGAAGATACAGACGCCGGCGGTATCGTCTACTATGTGAACTATTTGAAGTTCATGGAGCGGGCTCGCACCGAACTGCTGCGAACGCTGGGGTTCAGCAAGCCGGCGATTCTGGAAGAAGATTTGCTGTTAGTGGTACATTCCGCACAGATTGATTATAAAAACCCTGCGCGCCTGGATGACGCACTGAATGTCACCGCGGAGATCGAGCGTCTGGGCAGGACCTACGTCCTCTTCAAGCAGCGCGTCCTGCGTGCCGAACAGTGTCTGGCCGTGGCCACTATTAAAGTCGCCTGTGTCTCGCGTGGGGCCATGCGACCGGCAGCCTTACCTCCAATTTTCCACAAGACTCTGAAGGAAACTGATAGTTTATGAATCAGGACGAATCCTTATCCATTGTTAGTCTGGTCGCTCAGGCCAGTTTGCTGGTCCAGCTGGTTATGCTGCTGTTGTTTCTCGCGTCCGTCGTCTCATGGTGCATGATTGTGCAGCGGGGCATTTATCAGCAAAAGGCGCGCAGAGGTTTTTACGCCTTTGAAAAGAAATTCTGGTCGGGTATCGATTTGACCCAACTTTACCGTCAAGGCAACGCCAGGGCTACCAGTGGCAGCGTCGAGGGGGTCGAGAATGTGTTCCGCGCCGGTTTCAAGGAATTCAGTCGGTTGCGCCAGCAGGGCAGCACCGAGCCGGATGCCATCATGAAGGGGACCCAGCGGGCGATGCGCGTCGCCTTGCGCAGGGAAGAGGAAAAGCTGGAAGCCAATCTACCATTTCTTGCCAGCGTGGCCTCGGTCAGTCCTTATGTGGGCCTGTTCGGCACTGTCTGGGGCATCATGAATTCCTTCCGCGGTCTGGCCTCGGTCCATCAGGCGACTCTGGCAACAGTGGCGCCGGGTATCTCGGAAGCCCTGATAGCCACGGCCATGGGCCTGTTTGCCGCGATTCCCGCCGTTCTCGCCTACAACCGTTTTGCCGCCATCGCGGAAACGCTGTCCAGCAACTACGAAACCTTTGCCGAAGAGTTTTCCTCTATTCTGCATCGCCAAGTGCACTCGAAATAGAGCGGGTACTGAACTATGGCCGGTCGAAAAAAACGCAAATCCATGGCAGAGATCAATGTGGTGCCCTATATCGATGTGATGTTGGTGCTTCTGGTTGTATTTATGGTGACAGCGCCGCTGCTGATGCAGGGCGTCAAGGTGGAATTGCCCCAGTCGCCATCCACTCCCATGGATAAGAAAGATCTGGAGCCCATGATTGTGTCGGTGAAGGCTGACGGCAGTTACTATCTGAATATTGGTGGCGATGAGCAGAAGCCGCGACCGCTGGAGGAGATCACCGGCACCGTGGCCAAGGTCCTGCGCCAGAAACCGGCGACGCCGGTGCTGGTGTGGGGTGATCGTAATGTTCCCTATGGCGTGGTGGTCAGCCTCATGTCCGAGCTTCAGAATGCCGGTGCGCCCTCCGTGGGTCTGGTTACAGAGCCACCCCCGGGTTGACGGTTTCTTCGATGCCACTGCGAACCTATATATGGCCGGTAACCGCCAGTGTGTTGTTTCACGGCGCGATTGTCGCTTTTGTCGCGGTAGGCTGGCAGGCCGCGCCTGTGCGGCAGTCTGTCAAGACGCCGCAATATATCGAGGCCAAGCTGATCGAGCTCACGCCAAAAACCAAACAGGCCGCCAGTGCCAAACCCAAGGAAGTGCAAACCATCGACCTCACGCAGCGTCGACGCGAGCAGGAACTGGCGCGCCAGCGCGCCCGGGAAAAGCGCGCGGCGGAGCAACGGCAGAAGCTGGAACAAAAAAAGGCGGAAGAGAAACGTGAACAGGAAGCGCTCGAACGCCAATTGCAGGCTGAGCGCCTGGCACAGGAGGAGCGCGAACGCCAACGACGACAACAGCAGGCCGTGGAAGAGGCTTTGCGGGAGGAATTGGGGCAGATCATGGAGGACGAATTTGCTTCGGAGGCGCAGAGCTATACCCAGGCCATAGCGCGGAGAATCGAGCAGCACTGGAGCCGACCGTCTTCCGCGCGCAATGGTATGCAGGCGCTGCTATCGATACAAATGGTGCCGACCGGCCGCGTGGTCAGTGTTGCGATACTGGAGAGCAGTGGCAACGCCGCCTTTGACCGCTCCGCCGAACAGGCGGTGAGACAGGTCGGCGAATTCCCCGAGGTCAGGGATATGCCGCCCGAGGTGTTTGAGCGCTACTACCGACAATTCAACTTATTATTCAAACCACAGGATTTGCGACAGTGAGAATATTAACCGCTTTGGTGTTCAGTCTGATGGCTGTCTGTGCTCATGCACAGCTGACGATCGAAATCACTCAGGGGGTGGACAATCCGACGCCCATCGCGGTGGTGCCGTTCGGCGGCGCCATCATCGATCTGGATGAGGACATGCGCGGTATAGTGTCCGCGGATCTGCTTCGCAGTGGTCTTTTCAGGCCGATACCCCCCAAGGATATGCTGTCATTTCCACAGAACCAGGCGGAATTGCATTACCGCGACTGGCGTGTGTTGGGCGCTTCCTATGTCGTGATAGGCGCCGTACAGCAGATCGCGGCTGGCTATTCTTTGACCTATGAATTATACGATGTCCTGGGTCAGAACCGTCTGCTGAGTCGTACGGTGACAGGGACGGATCGAACGCTTCGGGATATGGCCCACAAAGTCAGTGATGCCGTTTATGAAGCAATAACCGGGATACGTGGCATTTTTTCGACTAAGATTCTTTATATTGAAGATTTGCAACGGCGGGGCGAGGGACGCTACCGGCTGATGATGGCCGATGCTGACGGCGCACGTGAACAGGTTTTGTTTGCCTCCAACGAACCTTTGCTGTCGCCAACCTGGTCAAGCGACATGACACAAATCGCCTATGTTTCGTTTGAAACTTCGCGCCCTGCAATTTTCCGCCAAAATCTGATTACCGGTGAACGCGAACAGCTCACCGATTTTCAAGGCTTGAATGGTGCTCCGTCCTGGTCACCAGATGATCAGAAAATGGCACTCGTGTTATCCAAGGACGGCAATCCCGAAATTTATGTACTGGATTTGCCAACCAGAAAATTAACCCGAATCACCAATCATTTTGCCATTGATACAGAGCCTAACTGGACGGTAGACGGAAAAAGTATTATTTTTACCTCAAATAGAGGAGCGAGCCCACAAATTTACCAAGTAGGACTTGCCAGCGGGCGTGTCGAACGCTTAACCTTCGAGGGGAATTACAACGCCAGACCCAGGGTTTCGCCTGATGGCAAAAGCCTGGTTATGATTCACCGCCGGGATGACACTTTTCATATTGCCATGCAGGATCTCGCCACTGGCAATATTCGAATACTCACTGAAACCTGGCTTGACGAATCACCGAGCATAGCGCCTAATGGCGCGATGTTGATATATGCCACACAGCACAACAACAAAGGCGTGCTGGCGGCTGTATCCATGGATGCCGGTGTAAAGTTTCGCTTGCCTTCACAGCAAGGGGATGTTCGGGAACCGGCCTGGTCTCCGTTCGTAAATTAGGAAGTTAGTTTAGTTGCACATATTGACTTGGGAGTCATAACAATGAATAACACGTTCAAAAATTTTCTAATGTTGGTCGCCATGATGGGGTTGCTTGCCGGTTGTGCCTCAACTTCTACTGAAGATGAGCAAGCGCAGGAAGCACAGATGACTCCAGAGCCTGTTGAAGAAGTGGTTGAGGAGCCCATGGAAGAGCCGGAAGTTGAAGTTGCCACAACTTTCTACTTCGGTTTTGACGAATCCACACTGCGTCCCGATGCCCGTGCCGCTCTGACTGTTCACGCCGAGCGTCTGCTGGAAGAGCCGCGCAACATTCGTCTGGAAGGTCACGCTGATGAGCGCGGCAGCCGCGAATACAACATGGCTCTGGGTGAGCGTCGAGCCAATGCCGTGCGAGACTTCCTGGTGCTTCAGGGCGTTGACCGCAGCTTGATCGAAACCGTCAGCTATGGCGAAGAGCGTCCTGCTGTTATGGGTAGCTACGAAGGCGCCTGGGAACAGAACCGCCGCGTTGAATTGAAATAAGCTAAATATTACTGTTTATGTTTAAGTACCCTTTGGCCGCCATCCTTGTGATGGCGGCTTCTGCATCTCTGGCACAAGTCAAAGTTGTCGATTCAGAACCGACAATTGGCGCCATGCCACCTCCTTCCGTACCGGCCGGGTCCCTGGCATCGGCCGAGCAAAATTCGTCATCCGGCCAAAATTCATCCGGAAATGCCGCACAGCTTTATTATCAGTTGCAGCAACTGCAGCAGGAAGTGCAGCAGTTGCGCGGCATGGTTGAACAACAGGCTCACCAGCTCAAGCAACTTAAGCAGCAGCGGATGGATGATTACCTGGATCTCGATCGGCGTCTGAGCCAGTTGCAGAGCGGGCAATCCTCAGGTGAACCCGAGCGGGGCAATGCCAGTGCAGCAGCACCGGCGGGCAAGGATGAATTATCCGACTACCGTGCCGCCATAGATCTGGTGCTGAAGCAGCAGGACTATGATCGTGGCATCGAGGCGCTCAAGCAGCATCTCGATGCATATCCCAAGGGTCGTTACGCCGCCAACGCACAGTATTGGCTGGGCCAGATTTATCTGTTGAAGGATCAATTGGAAGAATCCCGACAATGGTTTGTCGCCATGCTGCGGGATCACCCGCAACATCAGAAGGCGCCCGAGGCCAAGTTCAAACTCGGCAAGGTCTATCATCTGCTGGGTGACGATACCAAAGCGCGGAGCCTTCTGGAGGAAGTTGCGGCATCGGGTACCAGCGCGGCGAGCCTGGCGAAAGACTACCTGCGGCAGAACTTTTCGTCCTGATCCGCCATCCGCTGGAAAAAGCCTTCAGCGGGAAAAAGCAATGCCGCCGGCATGCTCGTTCCCGCTTCTCCAGTTAGTTATAATATTCCCTTTACCCCAGCCGGTTAAAAATACTCGGTTACAACTGTTGCCATACCGAGACCCGCGTCGCTGTCCTCATTCCCTGCAGGTTACCGCCCACTATGGACGAACAGAGTCTACGTATCACCGAAATCTTCCATTCCCTGCAGGGCGAATCGCGTACCGTGGGCTTGCCGACAGTATTCGTTCGCCTGACGGGGTGTCCGCTGCGTTGTGGCTACTGTGATTCGGAATACGCCTTTCACGGCGGCGAGCGCCGCACCATAGACGCGATCCTGCAAGAAGTGAAATCACTGGGCGCGCGCTTTGTATGCGTCACTGGCGGAGAACCTCTGGCGCAGCCGCTGTGCCAGCAGTTGCTCAGTGCCTTATGCGATGCGGGATATGAGGTCTCACTGGAAACCAGTGGCGCCCTGTCGATTGAGGCCGTGGACCCAAGAGTCAGTATCGTGATGGACCTCAAGACGCCGGGGTCAGGAGAAATGGAAAGGAATCTGTACGAGAATATCGCCCGACTCAGCGCCAAGGATCAGATCAAATTTGTCCTCTGCAATCGGGAAGATTACGACTGGGCCAGATTCAAGATCGATGAGTACCAGTTGGCGAGCCGGGTCGGCGACGTGCTTCTGTCACCCAGCTATGTCGATCTGGCCCCCTCGGATCTTGCTGACTGGATTCTCCGGGACCGCCTGCCGGTGCGCTTCCAGATGCAGTTGCACAAGCAGCTCTGGGGCGACAAGCCGGGGCATTGATCGGCAACGCATTGAATCAGCAACTCAGCAATACAAGGTTTAGGCACATTTATGTCTGAAAAAAAAGCGGTCGTTCTCATCTCGGGCGGGTTGGATTCCACCACGGTACTGGCCATTGCTCGCCAGCAAGGCTACAGCTGCTATGCCCTGAGCTTTGACTATGGTCAGAAGCACCGGACGGAATTGCAGGCGGCGTCGCGTATCGCCAGATCCCTGGACGCCGTCATGCACAAACAGATTGCACTGGATCTCAGCACCATGGGCGGATCCGCATTGACCGATGAAGCCATTGCGGTACCTGAAGATTCCCCCGCAGGCATTCCCGTGACCTATGTTCCGGCACGCAATACCGTTTTTCTCTCCATTGCCCTGGGTTGGGCGGAAGTCTTGCAGGCCGAAGCCATATTTATCGGGGTCAATGCCGTCGACTATTCCGGCTATCCGGATTGTCGCCCCGAATATATTCAGGCCTTTCAGGATATGGCCAACC
This sequence comes from uncultured Cellvibrionaceae bacterium, assembly GCA_964515945.1. Lineage (GTDB taxonomy): Bacteria > Pseudomonadota > Gammaproteobacteria > Pseudomonadales > Cellvibrionaceae > CAYQQJ01. The sequence continues at coordinate 398 of CAZEWY010000111.1, read as the reverse complement.
TGGCCACCAAAGTAGGGGTCGAGGGCGGAAAACTTGAGATACGCACGCCGCTGATTGACCTGAGCAAAGCGGACATCATTCACACGGGTTTGAGATTGGGGGTGGATTACCGCCAGACAGTCTCCTGTTATCAGGCCGACACCGAGGGTCGAGCCTGTGGCCGTTGCGACAGTTGCCGGCTGCGCCGCCAGGGATTTGCCGATGCCGGCGTCCCCGACGCCACGCGCTATGTCTGAGTGCGTGCAAGCGGGATGGTGAAAAACCGGAAAAACTTCTTGAGTTTTGTCGTCAAATCATTAGTATATGCGCCTCTTTGACGCCGAGGTTGGGTCGTCAGAGCATATATGGGTCGTTAGCTCAGCTGGTAGAGCAGTTGGCTTTTAACCAATTGGTCACTG
>CAZEWY010000110.1:0-11228 GCA_964515945.1 uncultured Cellvibrionaceae bacterium | reverse complement strand
CATTGCCATTGCATTGGCGATGCCGAAATAATAGTTGGCGCGTTTTTGCCGACGCAGGAAGACTTCCACGACATTTCATATCAGCCAAGCGTAAATGAATAGTGTCGCATAAAACAGATTGAATTTTTTGCCGTCAATCCGGGTCTGACCATGAACGTTTTCTTTTCAGACCTAGAGCCCTGAGTAAGCCAGCCTCGAGCCGCCGCAGGATCGCCGGCGCGTGGTGCAGCAAAAAGGAGCGCTGCCTGCAACAAGTGAAGGATTTTCATGCCTCGGCTTCCGTTATCCATCTATCGCTCTTTATTTCGGCGCTCACCGGTAGGCGATTGTCTTCTTGCATTGGATTTGACAATTCTGGACATCAACGATGTTTTCCTGGAAGCCGTGTCCTGCAAGCGGGAGGAGTTGGTTGGGAAAAACTTCTTTTCAGCCTTTCCCGCGCGATCCGACACGGCCAGTGTTGATGACGCATCTAATATTCGCGAGTCCATGACACGCGTTATCGCTTCGGGGAAACCGGACACCATTTCCTTGCAGCGCTATCCGCTTCTGGTCAGGAATCCCGATCACACCGAACACTTTGTTGACCGCTACTGGAGCTGTGTCAGCACTCCCATTTTTGATGATAGTGGCCACCATCTGATTTGCATTTCCCATAATGTTATGGATGTCACCAGTCTGGTGACCGACGAGGCAGAGGTGGCGGATAAACCACGGACGTCGGAATTCGAATTGGCGCGGCTTGAAGCCGCCTTGTTCAATCGTGCCCAGGCTGTCCAGGAAATCAATAAGGCTCTGGACGAGGAGCGGATGCGTCTGAGGCACCTGTTTGATCATGCTCCGGGGCTTGTTTTCTTCACCCATGGAGAAAATCATGTGATTGAACAAGCCAATGACGCTTTCTACGCATTGGCCGGTGGGCGTCAGATCGATGGCAAAAGCATGGTGGAAATTTTTCCGGAATTGGCCGACCAGGGCTATTTTGAACTGCTCGACCGGGTTTATCAGTCGGGAGAGCCGTGCATAAAATCCGCACAACGGGTAGTGCTCAAAAATGCGGCTGCGAAACAGGAGTCGGTCTATTACATCGATATGGTCTATCAGCCGATCATAGACGCTGAAGGCCATGTGATCGGTATCTGTGGCCAAGGGCAGGATGTCACTGCAAAAAAACACGCCGAGGACGACCTGCGCAGCCGGGAAGAGCGCTGGAAGCTCGCGCTGGAGGCTTCCGGTGGTGGCGTCTGGGATTTGGAGTTGCTGCCGGAAGCCGGCGACTATTTCAACAATTACAGGATCAGCTACTCGGACACCTGGAAATCCATGTTGGGCTACGAGCTGGGTGACATAGGCCGCACTGTCAGCGACTGGAATGCTCGCATACATCCGGATGACCGCAATCATGTTGTTGCAGATCTTGAAGCGCACATTCGCGGAGATACAAAAACATTTTCCAGCGAATACCGAATGCGGCATCGCAACAGCGACTGGATCTGGGTACTCAGCCGCGGCGCCGTGGTCGAATGGAATGACAAGGGGTATCCAACCCGCATCGTGGGCACGAGTATCGATATTTCCTACCGAAAGCGCAGTGAGCAGGAAGTCTGGCGGCAGGCCAACTTCGACGCCCTGACACAGTTGCCAAACCGCCGCCTGTTCCGGGATCGCCTGGAGCAGGAAGTGAAAAAGGCTTCCCGTACCAATCATGCAGTGGGACTGCTGTTCATTGACCTGGACAGGTTCAAGGAAGTCAATGACCTGCTCGGCCATGACGCTGGCGATCAACTATTGATAGAAGCCGGTGAGCGCATTACACGCTGCGTGCGCACATCGGATACGGTAGCGCGACTCGGCGGCGATGAATTCACGGTCATACTCACGGAGTTGGACCGCCAACCACACGTTGAGGAAACCGCCTGCAAAATTATTGAAGCGCTTTCTGTGCCATTTATCCTGGGACGCGAATTGGCCTACATCTCGGGAAGCATTGGCATAACCCTGTACCCCAATGATGCCTCTGAGCCGGAAGAGCTGATCCGCAATGCCGACCAGGCCATGTATGGCGCAAAAAAGGAAGGACGCAACCGCTTCACCTATTTCACGCGCAAGATGCAGAGGGACGCGCACAAACGCCTGCGTCTCAGTGGCGACTTGCGCAATGCACTGGCGGACCGGCAGTTCGAAATTTATTATCAGCCGATCGTTGAAATGGGCAGCCGGAGAATCGCAAAAGCCGAAGCGCTGCTGCGTTGGCACCATCCAAAACTGGGCCTGGTCCAGCCGGTCCGCTTTATTCACCTCGCCGAAGAATCACGCCTCATCAATGATATCGGCGACTGGGTGTTCAAGGAGGCCGCGGGTTACTCGCGGCAATGGAGCCAAAAGCTCGGTCGGCCGTTCGAAGTGAGTATCAACCGTTCGCCGGTTCAATTTCTGGGAAAAACGGGTGGGATAGACTGGCCGAGCCATCTGCAAAGCGAAAGCGAACCCAGCTATGTTTCCGTAGAGATTACCGAAAGCATACTCGCGGACGCCACCCCCGATGTTGCCCAAACGCTGTTGCTCTATCGGGATGCCGGTATCGCCGTGGCACTCGACGATTTTGGGACAGGCTATTCATCCATGGCCTACCTGAAGAAATTCGACATCGATTACCTGAAAATTGACCAGTCCTTTATTCAGGATATCGAACGCAGCCCCGGAAGCCGCACCATCACCAAATCCATCGTGGTCATGGCCCACGAGTTGGGGCTGAAAGCCATCGCCGAAGGCATAGAAACGCCACAGCAGGCGGAATTTCTGCGCGACATTGGCTGCGACTTCGGCCAGGGCTTTTTGTTCTCCAGACCCCTGCCCCTGCAACAGTTCGAACAGCTGTTGCTGCCGAAAGACCCGCAATCCGCTACCGCCGGGGTTCATCACTGAAATCCGTGGACCCCGCCTCCCTGCCGTAAATTTGCTGCTATCCTGTTACGCCTTGTGGATGGCGCCCAATTGCTTGATTGCGCGCCATCCACCACTGCGCCCCTGTTTGCTACTATTCATCTTTATATCTGAGCTCAATATTCTGAAAAAAAAGCAAAAGGTACTGATTATGGAATCTCCATCGCCTATCCGCAGGCTCTGCGGCAGCTTCAGGGCAATTTCGACTCTGTGCCTACTGGCGCCCTTGATGTTAGTGGTCAGCAGTAACGCGCTGGCCCATTCCTACAGTGGCGAAGACGGCTATCGCCTGTGGATGAAATATGATCAGCTGCAGGGCGAACGCCTTCGCAAGCATTACCGCAACCTGCTCGGCAACTGGACGGTGGAGGGCGACAGCGAAACGACCGAGGTTATCCGCCGAGAGCTCGCGATGGCGCTCGACGGCCTCCTGGGCAGCACCGGCAAGAAAAATGGCAAAGGCCAGCTGCTGATTACCACATCGCCGGATGCCGGCGGCTTGAAGCAGGCCCTCGCGGAATTGGGCAATGACGGCTATCTGATCAAAAGCCTCAAGGACGGAAAAGATTCCACCACCCTTGTCACTGCCAACACCGATGTCGGCCTGCTTTACGGCACCTTTCATCTGTTGCGTCTGGTGCAGACGCAACAGGACCTGGATGACCTGAATATCCGCTCGGTTCCCGGTCTGGACGTGCGCATCCTCAATCATTGGGACAATCTCGATCGCCATGTGGAGCGGGGTTACGCCGGAGAATCCATCTGGAACTGGCACAAACTCCCGCTCTACAAGGACCAGCGCTACTACGACTACGCCCGTGCCAATGCCTCCATCGGCATTAACGGCGCGGTGCTCAACAACGTCAACGCGGACCCGCTGATACTCACGCCCCAGTACCTGGAGAAGGTGGCCGCGCTGGCGGATATTTTCAGGCCCTACGGCATCAAGGTTTATCTCTCCGTCAAATTCAGCTCGCCCAATCTGATTGGCGGCCTGTCGACTTCTGACCCGCTGAACGCGGATGTCCGCCAGTGGTGGAAGGACAAAGCCGCCGAGATTTACAAGATCATCCCCGACTTTGGCGGCTTTCTGGTAAAGGCCAATTCGGAAGGGCAGCCCGGCCCCGGTGATTTCGGGCGCAGCCACGCCGAGGGCGCCAATATGCTGGCCGAGGCCCTGGCGCCGCACAACGGCATTGTGATGTGGCGGGCGTTTGTCTATAACTCGGACCCCGACGAAGAACGCTCCAAACAGGCCTACAGCGAATTCAAACCCCTGGACGGCGAGTTCCACGACAATGTTCTGGTGCAGGTCAAAAACGGCCCCATCGACTTCCAGCCCCGCGAGCCCATCAGCCCGCTCTTCGGCGCCATGCCGGAGACGCCGCTGATGATGGAATTCCAGATTACCCAGGAATATCTGGGTTTCAGCACGCACCTGGTGTACCTCGGCACACTTTATGAGGAGGTGCTGCAGACGGATACATTCGCCAAGGGCGAGGGCTCCACGGTTGCCAAGGTGATCGACGGCAGCCTGAACAACAAGACCCTCACCGGCATGGCCGGCGTCGCCAACATCGGCGGTGACCGCAACTGGACCGGCCATATCTTCGGCCAGGCCAACTGGTACGTGTTCGGGCGCATGGCCTGGAATCCGCAGATTTCCGCCGCTGAAGTCGCCGAAGAATGGACCAGAATGACGCTGACCAATGACGCCTCGGCCGTCGACACCATCACCGACATGATGATGAGCTCCCGGGAGACCCTGGTGAGCTACATGACGCCCCTGGGGCTGCACCACATGATGGGCTGGGGGCACCACTATGGGCCGGCGCCCTGGATCGCCAACAAGCACCGCGCTGACTGGACCTCCGTGTACTACCATGAGGCTGGTCCGGACGGCATCGGCAAGGACCGCACAAAAACCGGCAGCAACGCCATAGCCCAGTATTTCCCGCCCTTGACGGAAAAATACAGCGAGCCGGAAACCACGCCGGAAGAACTGCTGTTGTGGTTCCATCACCTGCCGTGGGACTACACCATGGAGTCCGGTAATACACTCTGGCAGGAGATTGTGTACCACTACTATCAGGGGGCCGAGCAGGTGAAGCAGATGGAAAAAACCTGGGACAGCATGAAGGATGAAATCGACCCCGGTCAGTTCCGCCAGGTTGAAATGTCGCTCGATATTCAGGTTCAGGAAGCGCAGTGGTGGCGGGATGCCTGCGTACTCTACTTTCAGCAGTTTTCCGAGCGGCCAATCCCCGAAGGTTTGGAAAAGCCCGAGCATTCACTGGAATACTACAAGAGCCTGTCCTTCCCTCACGCGCCAGGGCAGGGCGGGTAAATAATCCGAAGTTTGCGCTAACAGCCCATAAAAAAGGCCGATACCTGTGAAGGTATCGGCCTTTTATTCAGGGTGCTATTGAGGCGTTTCTTAGTTGACGTTAAGACGTTAAATAACGTTAACCATGGCTTCAACAATATCCTCAGCAACATCCTCAACATAGCCCGGCTGGCCACTGCCCACGGTTACTTTCAAGCGGCCTTTATAGGGCACATGGTTTCCGGCCTCGTCCACATAGTGCAGTTGCTCAGGCGCGACCCTGAGTTTGACGGTGGTTTCTTCGCCGTTGGCCACTTCCGTTTTGATAAACGCTGCCAGCTCCAGCTGCGGAACACGCACCGGCGCATCCAGCATCGTCAGGTAAACCTGGCTGACTTCCATGGCGTTCATGGGGCCTTCGTTTTTCAGGGTGACGCTCAGGTCCATACCCTCTTCGGCGCTGACGGATTCCGGTGCCTGCAAACCGCTGTAGGTAAAGTTGCTGTAGCTGAGGCCGTAGCCAAAGGGGTAGAGCGGCTTGCCCTCATAGTACTTGTAGGTCCGGTTCTCCATGCTGTAATCCTTGAACCCGGGCAGGTCTTCCACGCCGTGATAGAAGGTGACGGGGAGGCGGCCGGATGGGCTGACTTCACCCCAGAGCACGTTGGCCAGGGCGGTGCCCGTGGCTTCGCCGGGGTAGAATGCCTGGACGATAGCGTCCAGATTTTTGTCACCCCAGTTGAGCGCCATGGCGCTGCCACTGAAGTTCACCAGTGCCATGGGTTTGCCCAGTTGATTCAGGCGTTTCATCAGCGCCACCTGTTCCGCTGGCAAGTTGATGCTGGTGCGGTCGCCGTGGTCGAAACCCTTCAGGTCCACGGGCATTTCCTCGCCTTCCAGCAGAGGTGAAATGCCGCCCATAAAGAGAATGACGTCCGCCTCTTCGGCAGCCGCTATGGCTTCCTGCGCGAGATCCCGGGAGCTGTTTACCCAGCTGACCTGAACCTGCGGCTCAAGGGCATTGTTGCCCCACCAGACGCGAGAGAAGATGACTTCGGCTTTGAAGGGATATTCCTTACCGGCTCGGAGCGCGATGGGCCCTTCAACCGGCTGCCCATCGATGGTGACCCTGGCGACGCTGTCAAAGCGGAATTCTCCGCTCTCTTCAGGCAGCAGTACGCCTTCCCAAACCACACCGAATTCATCCCAGACGCTATCGTCGATGGGTGAGCGCTTCCAGAAAAAGTCGATATTGTCATCGATGCGTTCCATGGAAGGCTCGGCTGCCATGGTCGGTCTTGAGCCCCGCGTCGTTTCGAGGGTCGCTTCGTAGTAAGCGGCTTTCAGGCCCGGCTGCAGGTCGCCGGACTCGGTGCGATGAAAGAAGGCCTTGGCGGGAATCGGCTGATAATGGCCATAGATATCGCCAATCAACGGTGAGCCGGGAGCGTAAATAACATTGTCAGCGCCGACTTGCTGCCTGATGCCCTCCAGCGGCGTGATCGGTTTGATCGGGTCGCCGTGATAGTTGCCGATCAGAACCGCGGGATTGGTGGCGTTGGGGCCGATGACGGCCACTTTGGTGCCGGCCTTCAGCGGCAAGAGGCCATCATTTTTCAGCAGCACCAGAGATTGCTCCGCAATTTCCAGCGTCAGTGCCAGGTGCTCCTCGGAGCCCACCACAGACATGGGGATATCGGTGAAGGGTACCTGGTCCGCCGGGTCGAACATGCCCAGCTTGAAGCGGGTGCGGAACAGGTTTTTCACAGCATTGTCGATCTGCGCTTCAGTGACCATGCCGCGCTGCAACGCGAAGTGCAGGTTGGTGAATGTGCTCAGGCGCCCGGTACCGCAGTCCAGATCCGTGCCGGTGGTCAGCGCCCAGGCCGCCGCTTCCGCCGGGGAACCGGCCACATTGTGGGCCGTTTCAGCATAGAAATCGTCGAGGGCGCCACAGTCGGAGACCACGTGGCCATCAAAGCCCCACTTCTCGCGCAGCAGGTCCTGCAGCAGATAGTCGTTGCCGCAGGCGGGCTCGCCATTGACGCGGTTATAGGCGCACATGATGGATTCGACATCCGCATCTTTCACGGCCATGCGGAAGGCGGGGAGGTAGGTCTCGTGCATGTCCTTGCGGGTGGCGATGTAGTTGTCTGAATGCCGCGATTTCTCCGGGCCGCTGTGCACGGCGTAGTGTTTCGCCATGGCCGACGTCTTCAGATATTTCTCGTTATCGCCCTGCAGGCCGGTAATGAATTCCACCGCCAGAGTGCCGGTCAGGTAGGGGTCTTCACCGTAGGTTTCCTGGCCGCGTCCCCAGCGGGGATCCCGGAAAATATTCACATTGGGTGACCAGAAAGTGAGGCCCGTGTAGCGGAAGACGACGTCGTTGTCGACGAAGTGATGGTGCTTGGCCCGGGCTTCGTCGGAGATGGCCGTTGCCACTTCGTGCATCAAGGGTTTGTTGAATGCCGCCGCCATGCCAATGGCCTGGGGAAACACGGTTGCCTTGCCCGCCCGCGCAACGCCGTGCAGGGCTTCGTTCCACCAGTTGTACTGGGCTACACCCAGCCGCTCAATGGCCGGGGCTTCATTGTAGAGCTGGGAAATTTTCTCCGACAGTGTCATCCTCGACACCAGGTCTTCAACCCGCGTATCCAGAGGCAGGCTGGTATTGAGATACGCCGGCGTTTCAGTTTCAGTTTCAGTAGCGGCCTTTTCGTTGGTACAGGCCCCCAGCAACAGACCGGTTGCCAGGATCATCAAAGGCAGAGCGTGCATCGACAGTTTCATAACTATTCAACCGTTGTTTTGAGGAAATATTCTTGGTTAGAACACTTATAGTAGCAGGAAATATAAGCTAGCGAACACTAACTCATAAAGCCCCTCCATGGGACCACGAAAGCTGTCGGAAACCGGGCCACGGCACGCCCATTCACGTAGAATGGAGGTCGCTTGGCTCGAATAACCCGATCACCAATAATCCGACAAGCAAAAATTAAAAACGTCTAAAACCCGAACCGAAAAACGCACCAGGCATGCCATCATGAACGAATTCAAAACGATCCGGGACAAAGCCCGAAAGTTCGCCGCAGACCGCGACTGGGATCAATACCACTCCCCCAAAAACCTCTCCATGGCCCTCAGCGGCGAAGTGGCGGAACTGCTCGAAATCTTCCAATGGCTGACCGAAGACCAGTCACGAAACCTGTCACCGGAACAGCAAAAAGAAGCCGCCCACGAAATAGCCGACGTTCAGATCTACCTGATCCGCCTGGCGGACAAACTCGGAGTCGATATCAATCAAGCCGTTGAAGAGAAAATGGCGATCAATAAAATCCGCTATCCGCCGGATAAAGTGAAGGGAAGTGCGCGGAAATATACGGCTTATGTAGATGAATAATAAGTAGTTGTGCGATACCAGTTGCGTTGGGTTACGCCGCTTCGCGGCTAACCCAACCTACGCGAGACAAGGGACTTTATCCGCACACCATCCGCACTCCACCCGCACTCCACCGTAGGTAGGGTTAGCCGCGAGTATCACGAGCGGCGTAACCCGACAGGCCAAACCACCAACGAAACGCTCACCACCAAGAACCCCCTCGGAAGATCTTTAAATACCCCAAAATCGTCGTCTCGTTCACTATTTTTAACTGTACATTAATAATGTACATGTTATTATCCGGAACGTCGAAGCGTGCCCCAAGGGCACCATAAACAGCGAGTGTGCCACGAGATGGGCAACATGACCCGACAGCGCAACCAAGCCGATATCCTGGATGACGCCATCCTTGCGCTAACGAAAGAGACGGATGTTCGGCTCCAGGTTAAGCAACTTCATGCGCAGATCCATGGCCGCCCGGTTGATGCAATTCTGTGCATTCCGGGTGTGGTTGACGAGATTCCAGTCGAGATCAAGAAGTGGGCTCCCCAGGCTAATCTGGAATTACTTATCCACCGCCTAACGAAATTGCCCGCAGGCGCCATGCTGGTCGCCGATTATGTGAATCCCAATATGGCGGATAGATTGAAGGCAGCCAACGTCCAGTTCATCGATACCCTTGGCAACGCCTATGTGAAAGTGCCGCCTGGCTATTTCTTCATAAAGGGACACAGACAACCCGCAGGACAAACTGCCAGGAACACTACCAACAGAGCTTTCGAAACAACCGGTTTAAAGGTTGTTTTTGCCTTTCTCTGTAATCCCGGTTTAGTGAATGCTCCTTACCGGAAAATTGCCAATATCGCCGGTGTCTCTCTCGGAACTGTTGGATGGGTTGTGGCAGGGTTAAAAGATGCCGGCTTCTTAATCGACAGGGGGACTGAGAAAGGACGCCGTCTTACGAATCTTCAAAAACTGCTTGATCGGTGGGCCGAAGCCTACCCTGAACGGCTAAAACCAAAATTGGCAGTAGGGGAGTTCATTGCCAAAGATCCCAATTGGTGGAAACCTCTTGATATCAAAACATATGATGCATGCTGGGGGGGCGAAGTCGCCGCATCAATGTATACCGGCTATCTGCAACCGCAAGTAGCAACTGTTTATTTGCCAAAAGATGCCGGTAACAAACTACTTGCAGATGCGCAGCTGCGCAAAATAACCGAGCGGACTGGAAATGAAGCAGGGCTAGTGGAAATATACCGCCCGTTCTGGCCCTGGCAGCAGCCGGAAAATATGGAATTGCCAAATGATGCTCTTCGCCCTGGGCTGGTGCATCCGGTATTGGTCTATGCGGACTTGCTAATGACTGGTGATACCAGAAATCTGGAAACAGCAGGGATGATTTATGAAAAATACGTTGCTGAATATATCGGGGAAGATTGACGACAACACAGTGCAGCTATACAAGGCAGTCGCTACTCTTTCAAATGAATTGAATATACCCTTTGTGGTTATAGGCGCTTCAGCACGGGATATCGTACTGCACCATGGTTATGGCGCGCGCATACAACGCGCAACCATGGATGTAGATTTCGGTGTGCAGGTTCCCGGTTGGGGGGCATTTGCGCAGCTAAAAGAGTGCCTCGTAAAGCAAGGGTTTAGCCAAGCCACACAGCAGCACCGGCTGATAAGTCCTGACGGTATTCCAGTGGATGTCATTCCTTTCGGACAAATGGAGGACGATAGAAACAACATCCAATGGCCCCCGGATGGGGCCGTCGTCATGAGCGTCCTTGGCTTTCAGGAAGCTTGTGACCATGCTCAAACGGTCAGAATACAAAATGATCCTGCAGTTGACATCCCGGTTGCCACGCCAGAGGGCATGGCTCTGCTTAAACTGGTCGCTTGGTTGGACCGTTCACGGGATAAGCGCAAAGGAGATGCGAGAGATCTCGCCTACCTTTTTACTACCTATGAAGAAATCCCCGCTGTTCACGACGTGGTTTACGCAAACCAGCAGCTGATGGAGGAGTATGACTGGGACGTAACGCTGGCAATCGCTCTTCAGCTCGGGAAGGCCTCCAGCGCCATTTCGTCTGAAGCTACGTCTGAATACATCCAAAAATTACTCAGTGGCAACCATGAAACCCATTCCACCGAGCAATTGGTAGAAGAAATGTGTGATATCCCTGAACAACAATTTGATCGAAATGAAGCACTGTTGGATGCATTTACCAAAGGTTTCACCATCTGATTACCCAGTCCGTTGAAGAAGCAGCACAGATTGCCAATGATAAAAAAACAAATGACCTGTTCATGAACTTCTGTCCTTATTTCCGGAATCGGCTTCGTGCATTATTAATGAACATGACCATATAGTATACGCAGTAGCAAGTCAGTGAACGGGTTTTCCAGAAAGCCCGTGATCATGCCGTATCGGTAGGTCGATGGAATGGTCTCCTCCCCCTCCTAAACGGCGTCGCAATGCGCCAGAATAGATGAGGAAGAACTTATCTATTCGCAAGTGAGTGGAGGAGAAGACCATGAGCAAGCATACGACGATTGCAATCGACTTGG
>CAZEWY010000109.1:0-11330 GCA_964515945.1 uncultured Cellvibrionaceae bacterium | reverse complement strand
CCTTCGCCTAGCGCTGGAACCGGAGCCGGGCTGCGTACTGGAAACCATGGATGAAGTGATCGCATTTTTTGTGCGTATGGCCTTTCCACCGGAATTGAAAGACTTTATCGGCCTCTGCTTCGACGCCTGCCACCAAGCCGTGGAATTTGAAGACCCGGCGGAGTGCTTGGCACGACTAACCGAAGCCGGCATAACCGTTGCCAAGGTGCAGGTGTCCAGCGCCCTGCGCGCCCTGGGTGAAGAAATTCCCCGGCTGCTCAACTTCGACGAACCGGTTTACCTGCACCAGACAACCGCGCTTGGGGAAACTGCCACCCTGACCCGCTTCAACGACTTGCCCGGCCTCGCCGCCCACCTGCAAGCGGGCCACCAGCCCCGTGAGTGCCGGGTGCATTTCCACGTACCCATTTTTATCGATCACCTGGGCGACTGCGGCACCACGCGCTTCTTCCTTGAAGACCTGCTGCCACGGCTCAGCCCCGACATTCCCCTCGAAGTGGAAACCTACAGTTTTGGCGTATTGCCAGCGCACCTGCGTCAAGACAGCGTGCAGGCGTCCATCGTCAGGGAACTGCAATGGGTAACCGCCCTGCTTCATTCATCAGCCAGGAAGTGAACACCTGTATGAACCGAACCGTCGTTATCAATGTGGTCGGCCTCACCCGCGCGCTACTGGGTGAGCACACACCCAACCTCAACCGCTTTTTGAGCCAGGGCGCGAGTGCCGACATTAAAGCTGTCACCCCCGCGCTCACCTGTTCCACCCAGTCCACCTACCTGACCGGCAAACTTTCCGATGAGCACGGCATTGTCGGCAACGGCTGGTATTTTCGCGAGCAGAGCGAAGTCTGGCTCTGGCGGCAAAGCAACAAACTGGTGACCGCCCCCAAAGTGTGGGACATGGCCAAAGCGCGGGACCCGGCGTTCACCTGCGCCAACACCTTCTGGTGGTACGCCATGGCCACCGGCGCGGATTTTACCCTGACGCCGCGCCCCCTCTACTGCGCCGACGGCAAGAAACTGCCCGACTACTACACCTACCCGCTGGCCCTGCGCGAAGAATTAACCGAAAAACTGGGCGTGTTTCCGCTATTCAGTTTTTGGGGCCCGGCAACGCATATCCGCTCCAGCCAGTGGATTGCCGATGCCGCCATGCACGTGGAAACCCGCCACCAACCCAGCCTGCAACTGGTGTACCTGCCCCACCTGGACTACTGCCTGCAACGCCTGGGTCCGGACGGTGACATCGCCCAGGACCTGCGCGACATAGACGCCGTGGTGGGCCAATTGCTGAATTTTTTCGCGGCGCGCGGCCACCGCATTATGGTGCTGTCGGAATACGGCATAGTGCCGGTAAGCCAGCCCGTGCACCCCAACCGTCTTCTACGCGAGGCCGGCATGCTGTCCCTGAAAGTGGACCTGGGCCGGGAATACCTGGATTTTGGCACCTGTGCCGCCTTTGCTGTGGCCGACCACCAGATTGCGCACGTCTACGTGCAGCAACCGGAGCGGATTGCCGACATCAAGGCCCTGTTCGAGCGGCAACCAGGCATCGCGCAAGTACTGGATGAAACCGGCAAACGCGCCCTGGGCCTCGCACACGAGCGCGCAGGCGATCTGGTTCTACTGGCGGAAGCGGACGCCTGGTTTACCTACTATTATTGGGAAGACGATGCACGCGCGCCCGACTTCGCCCGCACTGTGGAGATTCACAAAAAACCCGGTTACGACCCCTGCGAGCTTTTTGTCGACCAATCCTTGCGTTTTCCCAAGCTCAAAGTGGCCGCTGTGCTGGCCAAGAAACTCCTCGGCTTCCGCTACATGATGGACGTGATCTCGCTCGACCCAAACCTGGTAAAAGGTTCCCACGGGCTGGCGCTGGACACGCCTCATGCCATCCCCGTGTTAATAAGCAATGCGCCGGAACTGGTGCCACAAGCACCGCTGCCGGCCACCGCCGTGTGCGACCTTATGCTGCAACACCTGTTCAGCGCCTGACCCGGAACACGCCATGACCCTCAAAACCCTGCTCACGCTGTGCCGCTTCAGCAACCTGCCCACCGTGTGGATGAACGTGCTGGCGGCCGCCCTCCTGGTGTCGCACAGCCACGCCACCGGCGTCAGCACTGGTGATATGGTGCTGGTTGGCATCGCCATTTCCCTGCTCTACTGCGGCGGCATGAGTTTGAACGACTATTGCGACCGCCATTGGGATGCGCAGCACCAGCCCTTTCGCCCCATTCCCGCCGGCAAAGCCAGCGCGGCCAGCGTTGGCTGGCTGGCTTTCGGCCTGCTGGTTGCGGGCATGGGGCTGCTGTTGCTGGCACCCTGCAAGCAAGGTTTCGTGGCAGGTTTAATTCTTCTTGCCACCATCGCCGCCTATGACCGTTTTCACAAAGCGCACCCGGCCACTGTTTTACTGATGGCCACTGCGCGGCTATTGGTGTTTGTGGTTACCGCCATGGCGCTGAGCCCCGACTGGAGTTCACTGATCTGGTTGGCGGGCGGGTTGCAGTTCGGTTATACCCTGCTGGTGACTGTGGTAGCCCGCCATGAACACACGCGCGACAAAGCATACAGTTTTCCCCTGATCCCCCGGATGATTGCGGGCATGGCCATGCTGGATGGTATGTTGCTGGCGGTGGTCATATCACCCTATTGGCTGCTGGCGGGTATTGGCGCAGCCATTCTCACGCGCCTCGGCCAGCGCTATGTGCGCGGGGATTAGACCAGGTCACTATGCCTGGCCCCCTGTTCCGGCGATATCTATACCCTTATGAAAATGAACCCGTGCCCCAAAGAGAGACGGCTCGCCAAAAGGCGAGCATACTCGGCCTGCATCTACGGGCTTGATGAAAGTTTGTAAGGTCGGTTTCTTCTGGTACGTCGCCATCGGCCGCAGGTTGTAGTGTAGTAAATGTAGAATAACCGTTGCTGGCGTAAGCCGGATCGAACGCCAGACCGGCATTCGCATTCCACGTCATCGTCGCTGTGCCCCAATCATTGGGAGTACCGCGAAAATATGCTGCCGCCTAATTCTGGGCATGAACCGTCTGCAAACAGAACAATCCAAATATCAACAAAAAACACTGAAGAACAAAACGACTCGAATAAAAAGCTGAAAATCGGAAGTGATGATAGTCAGACATAACGTCTTCTGTTTTATTATCAGGCAGGCAGACAAACTATTTACCACCCAGAAACATTATTGTTATTAAGTTGAGCTTGGCAGGTTCGTGTGACTTGCGCTAACTTCGGCACCTCCCTGTGCCGCGCTTTCGAACCACAATATTACTGAAAACTTTGCGTTAATCTGCTAAAAGCTTCCGCTGGTTGAGTTACCGGAACCGGTATTCATCGTGTTGTTATTACCGTCTTCCCACTCGACACCCGCGCCGGGATTGGCCTCTTCTCTTTTGAGGCACTTCCATTCGATGTCCGTATTCGCGGGCAATGCGACATCACCTGTCCAGCTTGGGTAATTTGCTGAACTGAGAGGTACAGCCTGGGCAGGGTCCCAGTTGCCGAGGGATGCGTTATTGCCCACCACGTAAACACTTTGCCCCATATAGGTCTGGCCGTTGTGGCAGGTAAAGTTCACGTTGACGGTTCCGCCACTGCTGCTCGTACTACTACTGCTACTACTGGAACTTGAGCTGGAACTAGAGCTGGAACTCGTACCCGATGTGGCCGAGTAGGATAAGCCAGTATCGTCAAAGCTCACGACATAGGTGCCGGCATTAATAGCGATGTCGCCACCGCCCTGCTCGGCAATGCCATCGCCATTGTTATCTCCGTAATTGGTGTTCCAGTCACCGAACACGTCGAACTTGAAGCGGCCATTTGCAGCGAAGGTTACTGTCGTCGTCCAGAGACTGTCATTGCAGGCCATCGGCTGGGTTGCCCAACTGTTGAAGGTACCGCGCAGGTTCATGGACGGCTGCAAGCAGTCCCCGTTCGGCGGCTGGCCTGTTACCACCGCATTCACATGAATGGCCGCCGCGTGGAATGCGTTGACGGTAAAGCTGGCCTGCCCTGCACTGTCCACGCTGATGGTCGGGCCGCTACAGATTCCATTACTAAAGTCGCCGTTGACGACGTCGCAATAGAGGCCTTCGGGCATACCCGTTTGGAGTGTCATATAAAGCGTGCCGCTGGTCTCGCGGTTGATCACCACAAAGCCCAGATCGCCGCGTCCGAAAGCAATCTGGTTGTTGCCGTTGTCCCACCAGTTTGAAACAGAAAACGCACTGCTGGTGACATTGCGAAACTCCACCATGTTGGCCACAGCCTGACGACGATGCTCGCAAATCCAGCCACCGCTGCAACTGCTGGCGCCCACCGACGGCGGCCCTTGATCGTGATTGCTGAAGGAATAGCTGGACATGACTTTCGGGTAACCGTAAGGGTAGGCCAGCATAAAAATGTGGCCTAGATCGTAGAGGGCATCCCCGTCCTTATAGGTCAAAATATTGTAGGTGTTCTGGCGCTGATCATCATGGTTGGCGACAAACACCACGGCATCGTCGCTGTTCAGCCAACCGCCCCAAGTGCCAATATTGACGAGGTCCGCCAGAGGTCCACGACCTTTGAAATAATGACCAATCGTGCGTTCGAAATTGAACTCGGTCACATCGCCAACATAAGTGTACTGGCCGGGCTGTATGGGTTCGCCGGGAGCGCCTATCACTTCCTGAAAAATATAGGGCGAGCCATTTAACCGGCTAACAATATTGGCAATATCCCCGGCGGGTATGTGCTTCGCCGCATCAATGCGGAAACCCGCGACGCCCATGCTGATGAGGTCATTCATATAGGCGGCTATTTTCCCCCGCACATAGTCATCCTCTGTCGCAAGATCATTCAAGCCGACCAGGTCGCAGTTCTGCACACTCCAGGCATCGCCGTAGTTAATGTCACTTGTGCAGTTATGGAAATCATTTGGACCGTAGGGGACTTCAGGAAAGCTGCGGCTCCAGGCCGCCATATGGTTGATCACCGCATCCACGTAAATATCGACACCCACGGCATTGCAACGGTTAACCATGTCCTGAAATTGCGCGCGAGTTCCCGAGCGCCCTTCAATCGCATAGCTGACCGGTTGATAGCGGGCCCACCACTGTGAACCCGATATAGATTTTTGCGGCGGAGAAACCTGTACCGCTGAAAAGCCATTGGGACCCAGATAATTTTCGCATTCGCTGGCGACATCCGGCCACTGCCATTCAAACAGATGAACAAATGCCGTTCGTGGTTCGGCTGTGGACATACCGGATAACGCGGCCAGTAGAATTGCGCAGGTAGTGATTATTGTGGATTTCATTTAACACCTCGCTTTTTGTGGATTTTTATTAGTGGTTATTTGTTTATTGTTATTTATTCATGCCTATTGATTGATAGAACGATGGAAAAATCATGGCGGCAGGCTCAGCCCACCACCATGATTTTCAACGAGGTTAAAAGGAGTAATTGGCACCAAGGTAAAAAGTTCTGCCGAACCACTGGAGCTTTCGTGTCAGTTCTTCGTTAAGCATGTAACTTCTGTTAGGTTCGTTGGTCAGGTTGCTGACGGAGAAAACGAGACCAAGGCCGTTGGCGAAACCGTAGGACGCCTGGTAATCCAGGTAGGTTTCCGGTGCGTACATTACCGGGTCCAGGTTGATGTTGCGGGTTTCGCCCACAAACTCACCTTGGTACGTCGCCGACAACCGAGTTTCAAAACCGCCGTAGCTGTAAAAGAGTATGGCGTTGCCGGACTCTTCCACAAGACCAGGAAAGGGCAAGGTGTCGTTCACTGGACTCAGTTCATTGGGCACGGTAATTTCACTTTCCGTTAAGGAAATACCCGCTGTAAGGCCCAAACCCGCGAACGGCTCAGGCAGGAAGTTGAAGGTTTGAGTGTAGGACATTTCCAGACCCTGAATGTAGCCGCCTTCCTTGTTATTGGTGGCAAAGGTATAGGTGCCGTTCTGTACCGGTTCCTCGGTTTGCAGGCCGCCGCTAATGACCGTCGCCGTATCAGGTATGTCAAAACCGTTGGCTTCAAAATCGTAATTCTCAATGGAAATATCTTGAATAAACGATTTGATATCGCGGTGGTAAACGGCAAACACGAAGGCACCATTGGTCTCGTCCATGTAGTGCTCGTAGGACAGGTCAATCTGATCCGCAATAAACGGCGTCAGAAAAGGTGATGTGTTACTGCCGTAGTTATAGGTGGGGCCATCCGGGTCCGTGGTACTGACGCTGCCTTCCGAGAAAGTCGCCAATTTATTGATAGGCGGACGCGAGAGAACCCGAGCTGCCGCAAAACGCAATTGGTCGGATTCCGTCAAATGGAAGCTCAGGTTCAGGGACGGCAAGGTGTTGCTGTACTTGGTGCCCACTCGTTGATAGGCCAGATCATCCCGGCAATCACCCACTTCATCGCAGATGACGACCGCGCCCTTGGATTCATCACCTTCCACATTGATCATCGCCAAATTGGACTGATCGGTTTCCACATGACGCACGCCGATGTTACCGGTGAGATCAATGCCGAACAGAGAAGTATCCAGGTTCGCCATCAGGTAATAAGCCAATACATTCTCGTCGATATCCGCGCGCTCGCGCATGGACCAGGCGCGACCTTCACCCCAACGTGCCGCCGGTTCGATAGAGCGCGAACGCAGATTGTTGAAATCGTTGAAAGCGTCTTCATTGAACGAGCCAATAGGATTATTCACATCCCCGCTGAAATTGTATGGACTCATAAGCACCTGACCATCCGCCAACGCCTGCTCCATGATGGCGCGCCCGTCTATGGCAACGAAGCTCGGGAAGTGAGAGAAATCCCCTTCCCAGTCCACCAGGTCCGAGTTTTCTGCGGAGATGGGCAGTGAGTAGTCGGTGGTAATCATGCCCGCCGCACCGTCGCCATAAACGAATACCTGACGACGCTCCTTATGATTGCGTTCGGCGTAGCGCGCACCGGCCTCGACCGAGGCGATGATGGGAATATCCAGCTCGTACGCCAGATCGAAACGCGCCGCATCGATGGTATCTTCATTGATGCGCGGGTAACGTTCGTAGTTGGATAAACGCAAATGAGCCAGGTCGGTGTAATCCGCACTCAGCGCCACGTTGGGAATATTGATACCGTCCAGCAGGTAGCGGACCTGTTGATCGTCTTCCCGCGCCCAACCACTTGGGTCACTGGATTCCTGATATAGGTGTGCACGGGTCACACCCGTCGCCTGATAGCCGGAGGCTTCAGAGCGGGACAGGTCGGCAGAAATTGTCCATGGCCCCTGCCGCCATTCCGCGCCCAAACCCGCGGACAGAATTTCCTGTTCTGTCGAGGTATCGTCGTTGGCCACTTCGATATTGAGCGCAGTACCGGCATTCTGGGGAACGGCGAATTCGCCACCGATAACGTTGTTGTACTCGCCCCAGAAAACGGGATTCGCAATCACCGCACCGTTCAATGGCTGTATGCGAAAACCGCGTTTAAAGGAGTCCGATTCAAAGTCGGAATAGAAAACATCGGACTGAAGGGTGAAGTTGTCGGTTGGCTCGAACTGAATAGCGCCCATGTATCCGTCACGGGTTTCTTCACCGCCCTCCTGCATCATCTCGAAGCCGTTACTCAAGCGCGCATCCACGCCGTTGACGGTGCTATTTTCGAAGTTGTAGTGCTCGAAAAGCGCGGCGGCCCGCGGTTGAATAAGTTTGGCGTAGCCGAGCGCGATGCCCAGCTTGTCGTCGAACAGTTTCTGCTGATACGACAGGGAGAATCGCTGGCCGAATTCTTCCGCACCGTAAATTTCACTGGCCTGGTCGTTATAGCTGCCCCGCACACCGACATTGAACCGTCGGTCTTCCGCCATTTCCAGGGGATTCACTGTGCGCAGTTCGACCGTACCCGCAACACCGCCTTCTATCAGAGACGCCTTGGGTGACATGTAAACCGCAACGGAATTGATCAACTCCGATGGAAACTGGCTGAACTCCATGGCGCGGGTGCCATTGGGTGATACCTGTTCGCGGCCGTTCAAGGTCGAGAACACAAAACCTTCACCCATGCCGCGCACCTGAATGGTACTGGCCTGGCCACCGGAACGCGTCACTGTGACGCCTGGCAAACGCCCCAGTGCATCGGCAATGGAGACATCGGGCAGACCGCCGAGGTCGGCGGCGGAAATCGCCTGAATCACCGTGTCCGCGTTACGTTTTACATCAATTGAATTTTTGAGTGATTGGGCAAAGCCCGTCACCACCACTTCTTCCATTACCGTTTGGCGGGCTTCTTCGTTGCTATCTGTCTGCGCATAAAGATGCGGTGAGCTACCGGCTACACCGACTGCGGCCATGACGGCAACCAGCGGTTTTAAATTGAATTTTTTCATAAGATCTATCTCGACTTTTTATTGAGTACTTTTTATTGCGTACTTTTATTGCGTACTTTTTATTGAATAGTTTTTATCGCTGCAGCTAAGGGTCCGCGCCGCCTCGCGGCGCGGTATCGCCTGTTACTGCGCCTCCACAGTCAAGGTTGGTGCGTCAGGGGCTGACATATTGACGGTGAAGAGATAGGTTCCGTCGACAGCCAGGTTCAGCTCCATGTTGTGGCCACCTGGAATGGTGACAAGATCGACAGTAGCGGGCGGGGCAATGGTCGCCTGCTCCAGCGGAGCCGTGTAATCCACCGTGGACCAATCCTCCGACGCGACTTTAAATTGCTGGCCGGAGCCGGTGACGTCAATGGCAACGCTATATAGCCCGCCGCCCTGATAGCTGAACTGATCCGTGGTTCCCCAGCCGTTCATGGCGCCCCGCACATACACGGCTGTGCCGTCCCATACATCCAGCGCGTCTTTCACTGTCAGTACGGGTGCAGCCGGATCTGTCGCATCCACTTCAAAGCGATAGGTGCCCGCGGTGGCCGGGCTGAAGGATAAGTCGCCGCCGTTGTAGACCAGCGTCAGTGGAGTATTGAGGGTGACCGTGCCACTTGCGCCCGCGCCGTAATTAACAGTGCTCCAACCTGCATCCCCCACCTTGAAACCATAGGTACCGGCTGCAAGGTCCACGGTGTAGCTGTAGATACTGCCGCCATCGTAGGTCATGGCTGTAGCATCCGTCGCATCCCAGCTGACTATGCCTCGCACATAAATGGTGGCGTTACCATAAGGCACGGGAGGCTCATAACCGGAGGTGGCTGTTGCTGCCAGCCCCTGGCCCTGCGCGCCCGCCTGTACTTTGACGAATACTGCCGTGGTATAAGCCGGCACCGTGAAGGAACCCCCGAGCTCACCTTCGGCCGCTTCCGTGAAACTGGCAGTGCGCACTTCAGGGTCAACGGAACTCACTTGGATCGGATGCAGCTCGAAGCCGGCAGAGGTAACAACATTGTGCGTAATGGATTCACCCGTGCCGTTAAAGATCAGCACCAGCGCATCATAAGCGGGGTCGAGATCCGCGCGCGGCGTGCTGTCGGTACCGGCCACGGTGCCGACGCCATCGTCAATACTCATGACGATGAGATTATCGCGCTGGTTTTCTCCGCCATCGTGGAAACCGACTCGGTCCATCACCTGCTCCGCCGTGGTCAGTGAAAACAGCGGGCTGCCAGAACTGATACGCAGGAATTCCTGAAACACGTCGGACGCCAATGCAATGCTGGCGGGCACCGGTGTGGAGGCTGGATCGATAACAGCCTGCATGACATCCTGATCACTGAGCGTATCCCGCAGCTCGACAGGCAAGCCGACATTCCAGTTGTTGGTCTGTTGAGTGAAGTCGACGTAGTTGAACCAGTCGCCCGCGTTGTAGCTGTTGCGCGACATGGACTTGGAACGCAGCAGGTCGCTGCCCATGTGAATAAAGGGCACGCCTTGGCTGAGGACGGGCACAGACAAGGTCAGGTTGTGAATGCGTACCCGTTCTTTCAATGTGCTGTCTTCAGGTAAGGCGTCGGGGTGATGAATCCAGTCCCACAGGGTTTCGTCGTCATGCTTGGAGACGTAGTTGACGGCCTCCTGGGGATCAAGATTGTAGGCACCCACACTGCTGGCTTCGATGGTGTTGCCAGAGCTGGTCACCAGGCGGAAATTCGCCAGGTTGCCGGCCAAGCCTGCGCGAATGGCATCTTCGTTGCCACCTTCCGTCACCAGATCCAGTTCCCGCAGTGGATTGCGAATGCGGTCATTGAAGGTACCAATGCCGGTCCCCGCCAGATTCTGCTGAGTCGCCATGACCGCGACGCGCTCGTCGCCGGAACCGCCATTCAGAGTCCACGCTTCACCGTAAAAATAGTTATCGGGATCTACCGCCTTGACAGCCTCATAAGCGTCGACCAGAACAGCCTTCGGCATCAAACCGGACTGATCGAAACGGAAGCCATCCACCTTGTACTGCTCGGCCCACATCACAACGGAATCGGATACAAACTTGCCCATCATGCGATGTTCGGTAGCCGTGTCGGGTCCCGCACCGGAACCCGAGGTTTCAGGCTCCGCTGTCACCAGGCTGGTACGGTAGTAATACCCCGGCACGATCTTGTCGAAGGTGGAGTTGGCGGCCTCGATACCGGCTGCCGCTGTGTGCGGATAAACCACATCCATGACAACACGCAGGCCCATGTTGTGCAGCGCCATGTTCATCGCGCGCATTTCCCTGATACGCGCAACACCGTGAGGATCAGTCGCGTAACTGCCGTCCGGCGCATTGTAGTGTTGCGGGTCATAGCCCCAGTTGAAGCCGTCGTACCCGGCCATGGCCTGCACCAGATTGCGGGCATCGTCTTCGTAGGGTGAATAACTCTGCAATACACTCAGCAGCTTGGAATTGAAATCTTCGACCCCGTTGCAAACCGGCGCTGAATTGCGCGGTTGTACCGTCTGACACAGTTCAAACACGGCGCTGTCGAGATTGATCTGTTCACTGACATTTTCGTTAATGGACGAACTGTCGAATGTCGGCAACAGGTGCAGGTGTGTAATGCCCGCGTCCGCCAAGGCTTTCAAGTGGGCGACTGGCGCCGTACCTTCATCGGTAAATGCCAGATATTTGCCGCGATGCGCTTCGGGCGTGTCCGTGTCGCGAATGCTGAAGTCGCGCACATGCCCTTCATAGATTGCCATGGTTTCGGGTGCAGTCACCGTTGGCACCGCGTGAGCATCCCAACCGTCCGGTTTCAGGTCAGCATCATCAAGATTTACGAATTGGGAGTGGGTGCCATTGGTGGACAGACTCACGGAATAAGGGTCGGTGGTTTCAACGGTTACCACTTCTTCAGCAACGGGGTAATAGCCGGTCACGCGGAAGCGATAAAACTTGCGGTCCAGACT
>CAZEWY010000108.1:0-11488 GCA_964515945.1 uncultured Cellvibrionaceae bacterium | reverse complement strand
TACACCGCCGATATTCTCCCTATAATACTCACCCTTTTCAGCTCAAGCCCCGCAGGTTACATTGCCATGATCCACCCCAAGCAATTTGACGTCATAGTGATTGGCGGAGGCCACGCCGGCACTGAGGCCTGTCTGGCGGCGGCGCGCATGGGCTGCAACACCCTCCTGCTGACCCACAACATCGAAACCCTGGGCCAGATGAGCTGCAACCCGGCAATTGGCGGCATTGGCAAGAGCCATTTGGTTAAGGAAATTGATGCTCTCGGCGGCGCCATGGCTCGGGCCACGGATCGCGGCGGCATACAGTTCCGCGTCCTCAACAACCGCAAGGGCCCCGCAGTGCGGGCGACCCGGGCACAGGCCGACCGGGTTCTGTACAAGGCGGCAATTCGCGAGATTCTGGAAAATCAGCCCAATCTGTCTATCTTCCAGCAGGCGGTTGACGATCTCATAGTCGAAGGCGACACAGTGCGCGGCGTTGTCACCCAGATGGGGCTCAGGTTTCACGCGCCCTCGGTGGTCCTGACCGCCGGCACCTTCCTCGGCGGCAAAATTCATATTGGTCTGGACAATCACTCCGGCGGCCGCGCTGGCGACGCACCCGCAATTGCCCTGGCCGACCGGCTGCGCGAACTGCCCCTGCGCGTGGACCGGCTGAAAACCGGTACACCGCCGCGCATCGATGCGCGCTCCGTGGATTTCAGTGAGCTGGAGGAGCAATGGGGGGATCAGCCCCTGCCGGTCATGTCCTTTCTGGGAAAACGGGAAGATCATCCGCGGCAGACCTGCTGCTGGATTACCCATACCAATTTGCGCACCCACGACATCATTCGCGGGGGCTTTGACCGCTCTCCCATGTTTACCGGTGTAATTGAGGGTGTGGGACCGCGCTATTGCCCGTCGATTGAAGACAAGATCAACCGCTTTGCCGACAAGGACAGCCATCAGATTTTTATCGAACCGGAAGGACTGAACACCCACGAGCTCTATCCCAACGGCATTTCGACCAGCCTGCCCTTCGATGTGCAGCTGGCACTGGTGCAATCCATCAAGGGCTTTGAAAACGCACACATCACCCGCCCCGGCTATGCCATTGAGTACGATTATTTCAACCCGCAGGACCTGCAGTACAGCTTCGAGACCAAAGCCATCAACGGCTTGTTCTTTGCCGGGCAGATCAACGGCACTACTGGTTATGAAGAGGCCGGTGCCCAGGGGCTGCTGGCTGGTTTGAATGCCGCCTTGCGCGTTCAGGGCAAAGAGCCCTGGTGTCCCGAACGCGATCAGGCCTACATCGGTGTGCTGGCGGACGACCTGATTACCATGGGAACCCGTGAGCCCTACCGCATGTTTACCAGCCGCGCCGAATACCGCCTGCTGCTGCGCGAGGACAACGCCGACATGCGCCTGACCGAAAAGGGCCGGGAATTAGGGCTGGTGGACGACCAGCGCTGGCGGGCCTTCTGCGAAAAGCGCGATGCCATTGAGCGTGAGCAGCAGCGGATGAAGACGACCTGGATTCAGCCGGGGTCGGCGGAAGCCACTAAAATCACTGACCGGATCCAGGTGCCCCTCGCCCGGGAATACTCGCTGATGGACTTGCTCAAGCGCCCGGAGCTCCATTACGAGGACGTCGCAACACTCAAGGGTGAAGGCGTGGACGACCCTCAGGTGGCCGAGCAAGTGGAAATTGCGGCCAAATATGCCGGTTATATCACCCGGCAACAGGGCGATATCGACAAACTGCGCAGGAACGAAAATACACCCATTCCGGCCGATTTTGATTTCCACGCCGTCGATGGTCTGTCCAATGAAGTGAAACAAAAGCTGTCCGAGGCGCGGCCGGATACCCTGGCCCGGGCCTCCCGCATACCCGGGGTTACGCCCGCCGCGGTGTCACTGCTGATGATCACTCTGAAAAAACAGGGGCTGCTGCAAAGAAACGCGGCTGCGGCCAGTTAGCAAGCGCTTACACGGTACTAAGTTATGTCACCAACGGCCAAAGGTCTGGCAGAAGTTCCGGTAACCGATCTGCTGGCGCCACTCGAAAGCGGCTGCCGGGCGTTGGATCTGGCTTTCACGGATTATCAGTACCAGCGCCTGGCGACTTTCGTGAACCTGCTGCACAAGTGGAACAAGGCCTACAATCTGACAGCCGTGCGCGATCCCCGGCAGATGGTGCCCCGGCATATTCTGGACAGCCTCAGCGTGGCCTCCCATTTGAGCGGCGAGCGCATCATCGACGTGGGTACTGGCGGCGGCATGCCGGGCATCCCGTTGGCCATCACATTTCCCGAGCGGCAATTCACCCTGTTGGACAGCAACGGCAAGAAGACCCGGTTTCTGTTTCAGGTCAAGCAGGAACTGATGCTGGACAATGTCACCATCATCCACAGTCGCGTGGAATCCTGGCAGCCAGAGCAGGCTTTCGACGGCGTTATCAGCCGCGCTTATGCATCCCTGCTCGATATGACCGAAGGGTGTAAGCACTTACTTAAGCCCAACGGTAAATTTTTTGCCATGAAAGGCATTTTCCCTGAAAGCGAGTTGAGGGAAGTGGAAAAACACTATATCGTCGTCGGTTCTCATCAGCTTGTGGTTCCCGGCCTTGAAGGCGAGCGCTGGCTGTTGGTGATGCGCTCCCGTGAAGGGCTGTAAAGACTAGCAATAAAGACTATAGATTCAATAACTTAAGGCATGTCCGTGGGAAAATTTTACGCAGTTGCGAACCAGAAGGGCGGTGTGGGTAAAACCACAACGAGCGTCAATTTGGCGGCGTCCCTGGCGGCCACCAAAAAGAAGGTTCTGCTGGTGGACCTGGACCCCCAGGGCAACGCCACCATGGGCAGTGGCATCGACAAGAACGGTTGTGACCAGTCTGTTTATGACGTGCTGGTGGGTCTGACCCGTTTCGACCAGGCCCTGGTCGAATCCGAGGAAGGCAAATATATGGTGCTCCCCGCCAATGGCGACTTGACCGCCGCGGAAGTGGAAATGCTCAATATCGACAATCGCGAACGTCGGCTGGCCATGGCGCTGCAAGGTGCCCGCGAGCGATTCGATTACATACTGGTGGATTGCCCGCCGTCGTTGAACATGCTGACGGTGAATGCCCTGGCCGCCTGCGACAGCGTCATCATTCCCATGCAATGTGAATATTACGCTCTCGAAGGCCTGTCGGCGCTGGTCAATACCATCAACACGATTCAGCAGAGGGTTAACCCCAATCTGCATATCGAGGGCATACTGCGCACCATGTACGACCCGCGCAACAGCCTCACGGGCGACGTATCGGCACAGCTTTTTCACCACTTTGGTGACAAAGTCTACCGTACCTGCGTCCCCCGCAACGTTCGCCTGGCGGAAGCGCCCAGTTTTGGCAAGCCCGTGATCAGCTATGACCGCCAGTCCAAGGGCGCGCTCTCCTACCTGGCGCTGGCTGGTGAAATCATACGTCGCAACGAAGCCAGTTCCGCTGCCCCGACCGGCAGCTGATTCGCGGCCACCCCTGATGGCGACACCCTGATTCGCGACAAAAAGTACAACTGAGGTTTACACAAGACAATGGCATCAAAACGAAAAGGTCTGGGGCGTGGTCTGGATGCGCTTCTGAGTGGACAGGCGACCAGTCCGGCAGATGCCATTCGCTCCGCGTCGGATGGTTACACGGGCGATTCGGCCACGGCCTCCCAGGACGGTAAACTGGCGGATCTCCCCATTGAGTACATGCAGCGCGGCAAGTATCAGCCGCGTCGGGATATGCATCAGGATGCGCTCCAGGAACTGGCGGATTCCATAAAATCCCAGGGCGTTATGCAGCCGATTGTGGTGCGCCCGATCGCCGAGTCACCGGGCGGCAAACGCTACGAAATCATTGCCGGTGAACGTCGCTGGCGCGCCAGCCAGCTGGCGGGGCTGGACAGGATTCCCGCAATCATCCGCGAAGTCTCGGATGAAGCCGCCATTGCCATGGCGCTGATCGAAAACCTGCAACGGGAAGATCTCAACCCCATCGAAGAAGCCTTCGCTCTCAAGCGCCTCCAGGATGAATTTGAGCTGACCCATCAGGAAGTGGCCACTGCCGTGGGCAAGTCCCGGGCGGCGGTCACCAATACTTTGCGTCTGCTCAATCTCGGCGAAGAGGTGCGCACTCTGCTGGAACACGGAGATCTGGAAATGGGCCACGCCCGTTGTCTGCTGACTTTGCCGGATGACATTCAGGCTCAGGTGGCCCGCCAGATCGTCGCCAAGGGCCTGTCCGTCCGTCAGGCGGAAGCCCTCGCGCGCCATGCCCTGCAGGAAAAGCCGGGCGAAACAGCCACTCACGCCAGCGCCGATATTCAAAAACTGGAAGAGAGCCTGGCGGAGCACGTTGGCGTCCCCGTTTCCATCCAGCATTCAGCCAAAGGCAAGGGCAAGCTGGTCCTCAAATACAACAACCTGGATGAACTGGACGGCATTCTCGGACATCTCCGCTTCCAGTCCTGAGCCTGGTACTTCCACAGTGGCGATTTTTTTCGAAATCGCCGCTAAAAGCCGGAAATTAATCCCGACTTCCGCCAATTTGACGATAAACCAATAATTATCGCTTCATATCTCCGATAGCAGTTGAACCCTTAGGCTGGAGAAACTATAATCGCGTCCGCTCCAGGGCGGCGGTCTTTTGACCGATGTCGCCTGAGTATGAAGGGTGCAGGATTTTGTCAGCGCCATGCCGTGCTGACCTTTTAGGTGATCCCTCGGATTCTGGTTGTCATCCCCAAAAATGCGTATGCGCAGAATGGGTCGATTGGCTACCGGGGCCGATCAAGCAGTTCACAGCTACCAAACCCGAAGTGGCCTGAGACGGTCCGGAGATTTTCCGCAAATAGCGGCGGGTTAGAAAGTTACGGTGGGTTAGCGAGTGACAGGCAGAGTGAATTCCCCCGCGCTGGTTGTATCCGGGATACAACTGGCTTTGTTGCTGCCTGTAGTACTGGTACTTCTGGCTGCATCAAAGGTCGCTGCATATTCCGCGCTATTGGGAGGTTTTCTTTTTATTCTGCCCAATGCCTATTTCACCGCTTACGCTTTCCGTTACTCGGGTAAAGACTCGGTTCAGCTCGTGGTACGGGCGTTTTACCGGGGGCAGCTTGGCAAGCTGATGCTTGCGGTGGTCGGATTCGCGGTTGTTTTTCAACTGGTGCGGCCCCTGGATGTGACGGCACTGATGAGTGCCTATTGTTTTATGATTGCTTCGCAGTGGTTTCTGGCCCGCGAAGTCAGCCGACGAATGACAGATTAATTTTTGGGTGCAGAAAACTCTTATGGCAAGCGAAGAGCTAACCTCGACCGGGTATATTCAACACCATTTGCAGAACATGGCATTCGGCAAGTTGCCGGAAGGTTATGTACGTGAGGACGGTACCGTTTTGCAGGAATCCACCTGGACGCTGGCCCACAACGCTGAAGAAGCGACCGATATGGGTTTCTGGGCAGTGCATCTGGACAGCCTTGGCTGGGCCATTTTCCTCGGCATTCTGTTCTGTTTTCTGTTCCAGCGTGCCGCCAAAAAGGCGACCACTGATACCCCGTCGGGATTCCAGAGCTTCGTTGAGCTGGTGGTTGAATTCGTCAATGGCATTGTGAAGGACGTCTTCCACAGCAAGAACAGAATGGTAGCGCCCATGTCGCTGACCATTTTTGTGTGGGTCTTCCTGATGAACCTGATGGACCTCTTTCCAGTGGACTGGCTGCCCATGGCCGCGCAGCAGGTCAGCGGCAATGATCACCTGTTCTTCAAGGTTGTTCCCACCACAGACCCCAATGTCACCATGGGCATGTCCATTGCCGTCTTCTTTATGATGATATTTTTCAGCATCAAGGAGAAAGGCTTCCTCGGTTTTATCAAGGAATACACCCTGCACCCTTTCCACTCAGGCCGCTGGTATGTGGATATTTTCCTGATCCCGATCAACCTGGTACTCGAACTGGTGTCACTGATTTCCAAACCCATATCTCTCGGCCTGCGACTGTTCGGCAACATGTATGCTGGCGAAATGATTTTTGTGCTTATCGCCCTCATGTTCGGTGCCGGTCTGGTGCTGGGTGTTTTCGCGGGGGTGCTCCAATGGGGTTGGGCGGTATTCCATATTCTGATTATCACGTTGCAGGCGTTCATCTTTATGATCCTGACTGCGGTATATATGGCTATGGCGCATGATGTGCCGGACGAACATTAATTAGGTTTCAACTTCATCATCACTATTTATCTTTTTAGGAGAAAACAATGGAAGCGTTAGGTTTGGTTTACATTGCAAGTGCAATCATGATCGGTTTGGGTGCTCTGGGCACGGCTATCGGTTTTGGTACGCTCGGCGGAAAACTGCTTGAAGGTTCTGCCCGTCAGCCGGAACAGAGCCCTGCACTGCAAGGCAAAATGTTCCTGATGGCTGGTCTGCTTGACGCCGTTCCCATGATCGGCGTGGGTGTTGGTATGTACCTGATCTTCGTGATCGCACCGGGTCTGGCAGGCTAATATCGGGCTTCTTTGCTTTAACTCATTCATTCACAAGCAAGAGGTGTTGGTGTGAATATCAACCTGACCCTAATCGGCCAAACGATTACGTTTCTGGTGTTTATCGCCTTCTGTACCAAGTACATCTGGCCAGCGCTTATCAATATCATGGCCGAGCGTGAGAAGAGGATTGCAGAGGGTCTGCAGGCTGCGGATCGCGCCGATAAAGATCTCGAACTTGCGCAGAAGAAGGCCGCGCAACAGATGCAGGATGCCAAGCAACAGGCCTCCAACATCGTTGATCAGGCCAACAAGCGCGCAAGCCAGATCGTGGAAGAGGCCAAAGAGCAGGCTCGCGTCGAGGCTGATCGCATCAAATCCCTGGCCCAGGCCGAGGTTGATCAGCAGGTTCAGCGTGCGAAGGAAGATTTGCGTCGCCAGGTGGCCGCTTTGGCACTGACCGGTGCCGAGCGCATCCTCGGATCCGCCATTGATAAAAAGGCCCATTCCGCTATCGTCGACAAGCTCGCCGATGAGCTCTAGGGCCATATGACTATCGAGGAGAAAGCCTAATGGCTGAACTGGCAACCCTGGCACGTCCGTACGCCAAAGCAGCGTTTCGACATGCCCAGGCGACCAAAAATCTGGATCCATGGTTCACCATGTTGAACCTGGTTTCCACCGTGGCGGGTCAGGGCACGGTGCAAGCACTGCTGGATGCCCCCGGCCTTAGCGGCGACGCCAAAGCCAAGGCATTCTCGGATGTCTTTGGCGATGCCCTCGGCAAGGATTTCGTAAACTTTATTCACGTGTTGGCGGACAACAAGCGCCTGG
This sequence comes from uncultured Cellvibrionaceae bacterium, assembly GCA_964515945.1. Taxonomy (GTDB): domain Bacteria; phylum Pseudomonadota; class Gammaproteobacteria; order Pseudomonadales; family Cellvibrionaceae; genus CAYQQJ01. The sequence goes on along the minus strand of CAZEWY010000108.1, from coordinate 4,158 downwards.
GACTGTTGGCGGAAATCGCCGAGCAGTATTCCACCCTGAAATCGCAGCTGGAAAAAACAGTGGACGTGGAAATCACCACGGCGTTCCCACTGACAGAAGCCGAGCAGCAAAAATTCAGTAAAGCATTGGCCAGTAAACTGGAAAGAGCGGTTGAACTGACAAGCCACGTAGATTCGAGCTTGTTGGGCGGCGCCCTGGTGCGCGCGGGTGATACCGTCATCGATGGCACAGTGCGCGGACGACTGATCAAACTTGCCGAAACACTTACCGCTTAATACTTTATCTCTAAGCACTTTACCTCTAAGTAAAGAGACCGCCTAATCGAACAGGATTGAGGAACAGAGCATGCAGCAACTGAATCCTTCGGAAATCAGTGACATTATCAAGCAGCGCATCGAGAGTCTCGATGTAACTGTCAAAGCACAAAATGAAGGTACAGTCGTTTCCGTAAGCGACGGTATCATCCGTATTCACGGTCTGGCCGATGTTATGTACGGCGAAATGATCGAGTTTGAAGGCGGCATTTTCGGTATGGCCCTGAACCTCGAGCGCGATTCCGTCGGCGCCGTTGTTCTGGGTGACTACCAGGGTGTGGCCGAAGGCCAGACCTGTAAGTGTACCGGCCGCATTCTTGAAGTTCCGGTAGGCCCCGAATTGCAGGGTCGCGTCGTGGATGCCCTGGGCAACCCCATCGATGGCAAGGGACCTTTGAATACCAAGAAAACCGACGCCATCGAAAAAATCGCCCCCGGTGTTATCGCCCGTCAGTCGGTTGACGAGCCGGTGCAGATCGGCCTGAAAGCCATCGACGCCATGGTGCCAATCGGCCGCGGTCAACGTGAGCTGATTATCGGCGACCGCCAGACCGGCAAGACCGCCGTGGCCATCGATGCGATTATCAACCAGAAAAATACCGGTATTAAGTGTATCTATGTCGCCGTTGGCCAGAAGGCCTCCTCCGTTGCCGCCGTTGTGCGCAAGCTGGAAGAGCATGGCGCCATGGAGCACACCATCGTGGTTGCCGCTACTGCCGCTGACCCCGCTGCCATGCAGTTCCTGGCGCCTTTCGCCGGCTGCACCATGGGTGAGTATTACCGCGACCGCGGTGAAGACGCGCTGATCATCTATGATGATTTGACCAAGCAGGCCTGGGCCTACCGTCAGATCTCCCTGCTGTTGCGTCGCCCGCCGGGTCGTGAAGCCTACCCTGGTGACGTCTTCTATCTGCACTCACGTCTTCTCGAGCGCGCTGCGCGGGTAAACGCCGCTGAAGTCGAAAGACTGACCAATGGTGAAGTCAAAGGCAAAACCGGTTCCCTGACCGCCCTGCCCCTGATCGAAACCCAGGCGGGCGACGTCTCCGCCTTCGTACCGACCAACGTGATTTCCATTACCGACGGTCAGATCTTCCTGGAATCCGACCTGTTCAACGCGGGCATCCGCCCGGCGATGAACGCCGGTGTGTCGGTTTCCCGAGTGGGTGGCGCGGCTCAGACCAAAGTAATCAAGAAATTGTCCGGTGGTATTCGTACCGCACTGGCTCAATACCGTGAACTGGCGGCTTTCTCCCAGTTTGCGTCGGATCTCGACGAGGCCACCAAGGCACAGTTGGAGCACGGCGAGCGCGTGACCGAACTCATGAAGCAGAAGCAGTATTCGCCTCAGTCGGTTTCCGAGATGGCAGTGGTTCTTTACGCGGCCAACGAAGGCTATCTGTCGGATGTTGAAGTCAACAAGATCGGCAGCTTCGAAGCGGCCCTGCTGTCCTACATGCACAGCCAACATGCCGAGCTGATGAAGACAGTGGAAGACACTGGCAACTACAACGACGAGATTGCCGGCAGCTTCAAATCTGCCCTGGATAATTTCAAAGCCACGCAGACTTGGTAGCTTCAACTGTAGGCCAAATGCTGAAACTGTCAGAAGCGAGATAGGTAATGGCAAGCGGAAAAGAGATACGCACTCAGATCGGCAGTATTAAAAATACTCAGAAGATCACCAGCGCCATGGAAATGGTGGCTGCGAGTAAAAAACGCAAGGCCGAAGAGCGCATGCAAACGGGCAAGCCCTATGCCCAGCGCATGCGTTCCATTGTCGGCCGCCTGGCGAATGCCAGTCCGGAATACAGACACGTGTATCTGGAGGAGCGTGAAGTCAAGCGGGTGGGTTACATCATCGTATCCACCGACCGGGGTCTTTGTGGAGGCCTGAATATCAATGTGTTCAAGAAAGCCATTATTGACAGCAAGGTTTGGGCTGACCAGGGCGTTGCCGTTGACCTCTGTTTGATAGGCGCCAAGTCCATCAGCTTCTTCAACAGTGTTGGTGGCAACATTGTGGCAAGTGTTCGCGATATTGGCGAAGCCCCCACGGTTGCCAAGCTGATTGGCAGCGTCAAGGTTATGTTGGACGCGTTCAGTGACGGCAAGATCGACAAGCTGTTTCTGGTGGGCAATGAATTCGTCAACACCATGACGCAGGTGCCTTTTGTGCAACAGGTGCTGCCGCTATTGGCTGACGAAGATGAAAAACTGCAGCATCCCTGGGATTACATATACGAGCCCGAAGCCCATGAGCTGCTTGATGGTTTATTAACACGTTATATCGAATCCCAGGTGTATCAGGCTGTGGTCGAAAACGGTGCCTGCGAACAGGCAGCCCGCATGATCGCCATGAAAAACGCCACCGATAACGCCGGTAATCTGATTGACGATTTGCAGCTTGTTTATAACAAGGCGCGCCAGGCAGCCATTACCCAGGAGCTGTCGGAAATCGTCAGCGGCGCGTCTGCCGTTTAATTGAAGGGCACCCTTAATTTTAACTTTTTATATTTTTGGTAGAGGAAGCTGACATGAGTAGCGGACGTATCGTACAGATTATCGGTGCGGTAATCGACGTGGAATTCCCACGCGATTCCGTACCCAGCATTTACGACGCTCTGACCGTGGCCGACAAGGGTTTGACCCTCGAAGTACAGCAACAGTTAGGTGACGGCGTTGTGCGTACAATTGCCATGGGTTCTTCGGAGGGCATCAGTCGCGGACTGGCGGTTGAAAATTCCAACAATCCGATTTCCGTCCCCGTGGGCACCCAGACGCTGGGCCGCATCATGGATGTTCTGGGCAACCCCATCGACGAAGCGGGTCCCATCGGTGAAGAAGCACGTATGCCGATCCACCGCAAGGCACCGAGCTATGACGAGCTGGCTGCATCGGCTGACCTGCTGGAAACCGGCATCAAGGTTATTGATCTGGTTTGTCCCTTCGCCAAGGGCGGTAAGGTCGGCCTGTTCGGTGGTGCCGGTGTGGGCAAGACCGTGAACATGATGGAACTGATCAACAATATCGCCAAAGAGCACAGTGGTCTATCCGTGTTCGCCGGTGTGGGTGAGCGTACTCGTGAAGGTAACGACTTCTATCACGAGATGAAAGAGTCCAACGTATTGGACAAGGTGGCCATGGTGTACGGCCAGATGAACGAGCCACCCGGCAACCGTTTGCGCGTGGCCCTGACCGGTTTGACCATGGCGGAAAAATTCCGCGATGAAGGCCGCGATGTTCTCTTCTTCGTGGACAACATCTACCGTTATACTCTGGCGGGTACCGAAGTCTCCGCACTGCTCGGCCGTATGCCGTCGGCGGTGGGTTATCAGCCGACTCTGGCGGAAGAAATGGGTGTGCTCCAGGAGCGCATCACCTCCACCAAGACGGGCTCCATTACCTCTGTTCAGGCCGTATACGTTCCCGCGGATGACCTGACCGACCCGTCTCCGGCGACCACTTTCGCCCACCTGGACTCCACGGTTGTACTGAGCCGGGATATCGCGTCCAAGGGTATCTATCCTGCGATTGACCCGCTGGATTCCACGTCCCGCCAGCTCGACCCGCTGATCATCGGTCAGGATCATTACGATACCGCTCGCGGCGTGCAATCCGTATTGCAGCGCTACAAGGAACTGAAGGATATTATTGCAATTCTGGGTATGGACGAGCTGTCGGAAGAAGACAAACTGACCGTGGCTCGGGCTCGTAAAATCGAGCGCTTCCTGTCCCAGCCGTTCCACGTGGCGGAAGTCTTTACCGGTTCGCCGGGTGTGTACGTTTCACTGAAAGACACCATTGCCGGCTTCAAGGGTATCCTTGCTGGCGACTACGACCA
>CAZEWY010000107.1:4013-11783 GCA_964515945.1 uncultured Cellvibrionaceae bacterium | reverse complement strand
TCCATCGACGCCTCGTCCACCATTTCGTCATTGTGCTCGCCCACTGGCTTATGAGCTTTGGCTGGGGTGGGCTTGCGGGTCTCTGGTGATCGCGGTTGCTCGTTCATTCGGCTTCTCCTCGGATCAGAACCGGCTCGCGTGAAGGGTTGTGGGTCCGGTTATATAAATGAAGACAAAAAATTTGTCCGATGGTGCCAGTCAATGCCCCATCGCGCCGACACCGGCGGTGTCCGCGGGCCAGGGTTTGAGCAGTACCTTAATAGCGCCGTTGAGTTTTTTCTGGAACAGGTCATAGGCTGCGGGTCCCTGTTCCAGCGGCAGAACGTGGGTCGGCAAATCAGCCAAAGCGTCATCAATGATAGGATTTTTTCATGGCTTCCATGCGTTCTCCCAACTCCATCAGTTGCTCATCCGTCATCAGGCTCTTGACCCGGGGAAACATTTCATTTTCCTCTTCCTCCACGTGATGTTGCACCAAGTCCCGGAGAACCCGGGCGCGCCCGCTGAACTCGTCGCTGCTGACATCGGAATCTTCCAGGTCCGGCAATACAAGAATCTCCACGGCTCTATGTTCTTCCAGCGCCTCGAAGAAAATCGGCTTATCCGCTTTTTTTCCGGCCTCTTTGTAGGCCGGATAAAAAATTTCATTTTCGATCTGCGTGTGTACCCGCAGTTCTTGACCGATCTGGGCGAGCAATTCCTTCCGCTTTTTCTCGGCACGGGTGGAGGTCTCGACCAGTTGTGACAAGAGTTTGTTGACGTGCTGATGATCGGATTTCAGCAATTGCAAGGCGTTCATAGTAGCTCCCTGGCGACTGATCGTAGGTGTACAGGCAGAGGCAACAAGCGGGCCAGTTACAGGCGCATCATCATTGGTAAATGGTAATGCGTGATTGGTCGAAAATGGAATCGCTGATGTGTGCGCCAATTCGATGACGGCCCTGCCGACTGGCGTGCCCGCGACATGACCCAAGCAAAGGGAATCCAGTTAACACGAAATCAAAATAAACACAATTATTTCGCGCGCCTTACTGGTAAAACTTACAAGTGAATCCCACGACTGACACAGTGAAAACCGCCCGGTTTCACTTCGAGTCAGGAAAAATACCTCGGATCCCGAAGTTCCCGTGAGCGAAGGTCCGTTTGACCAGTTAAAGCTCCTCGAATTTATCTGTATAACCACCGCTGGAGACCTCCCGTCCATTGGCACATTTATCGCATTGCCCTCACCCCAAGAAAGTGCATGACCCGTGAGAAGGATGACTCACCATCAGTTGCGGACCAATTGATGCCGGGCATCTCGAGATGCTCATCTGACTCTCCAATCAATGCCCGCAAAGGCCGTCAGCGAAGAAGGAGTTTAAATGGCACGCTCAAGGCAGAAACGGATCTTGGTAGCAGGCGGCGCTGGTTTTCTCGGGATCAATTTATGCCGCGCCCTTTTGAAAGATGGCCACGAAGTTATTTGCGTCGATAACTTTTCCAGCGGTTCCCGAGATAACCTTGAATTGCTCGCGCCCTACAAGCGACTCTCGGTATTCGAACACGATATTCGCGAACCATTTACCGCCAATGTTGATGAGATATATAACCTCGCCTGCGTGGCATCGCCCGTTCAATATCAGAAAGATCCCATTCAGGTCATCAGCACCAGTACCGATGGCATCAGCAATCTACTCCAGTTGGCTGTAAAAACCCGTGCGCGCATATTTCAGGCGTCGACCAGCGAGGTCTACGGCAACCCGCATACCCATCCGCAGACCGAGGACTATTTCGGTAATGTGAACCCCATAGGTCCTCGAGCCTGTTATGACGAAGGCAAACGCTGCGCGGAAACACTGTGCATGGACTACCACCGCGTTCACCGCATAGACGTCAAGATCGCTCGCATTTTCAATACCTACGGGCCATTCATGCAGCCCAATGACGGTCGTGTGGTTTCCAACTTTATTGTCCAGGCGCTGCTCGGCTGCCCGCTGACAATCAATGGCGACGGCAGTCAGACCCGCTCCTTCTGTTACGTCGACGATTTGATTCGCGGCATACGCGCGCTCATGGATTCTCCCCGCGCGGTAGTGGGGCCGGTAAATATTGGCAATCCCGGCGAATTCACTGTGCTGGAACTGGCCAATCAGGTTCTGGAATTGACCGGCTCCTCGTCAAAAATTATTTTCACCCGACTGCCAAAGGACGACCCCATAAAACGCTGCCCCGATATCAATCGCGCGAAACGTTTACTCAGCTGGGAGCCCAATATTGAGCTGACGGAGGGGTTGAAGAAAACCGTTGCCTATTTTGATGACCTCCTTCGCCGCAAGGATGCTGCCAGCGATGCCGCCAATGCGGAGCTGATAGCTGGCAATGGATTGGGCAAAGCACGAGAGGTAACTTTGTGAGCGACAGAATTCTGATTACCGGCGGTGCGGGCTTTGTCGGGTCCCACCTGGCGGACCAGCTATTGCGCGAAGGCTACCGGGTTCGCGTCATGGATAACCTCAACGAGCAGGTGCATGGTCAAAATGGCTGGCCGCTGTACCTGGACAAGCGTGTTGAACGCATGTGGGCCGATATTCGCGACCCTGAAAAGCTGGAAGAGGCCTTGCAGGGTATCGACGCTGTCTACCATTTTGCCGCCGCCGTGGGCGTTGGCCAGAGCATGTACCAGATAGATCACTACACCGACACCAACAATCGAGGCACCGCACTGTTACTGGAAGCGCTGGCCCGCCATCCGGTAAAAAAGCTGATTGTCGCCTCCAGCATGAGCGTATACGGCGAAGGCCTCTATCGCGATGATACGGGCACTCTCTGTGCACCCGAAGAGCGCTCGACCAAACTGCTGAAATCCGGCCAGTGGGAAATGAAGAAAGGCCATGCGCCGTTGCAGCCGGTTGCCACCCCGGAAACCAAAACGCCATCACCGTCGTCCGTCTACGCCCTGTCAAAGTACGACCAGGAACGTCTGTGTCTGATCGTCGGCGCCGCCTACAATATTCCATCCACCGCCCTGCGGTTTTTCAACATCTACGGACCTCGTCAATCCCTGTCGAATCCCTATACCGGCGTTCTCGCCATTTTTTCATCCCGCTACCTCAATGACAAAGCGCCATTGATTTTCGAAGACGGTCGTCAGCGCCGGGATTTTGTCAGTGTTCACGACGTTGCACGCGCCTGCGTGCTGGCTTTGGAAACCGAAAGCGCCAACGGTGAAGTCTTCAATGTTGGCAGCGGCGAGAACTATTCCATTAACGAGATTGCGTCCAGGATTGGAGAACTGCTCGACAAATCTGACCTCGAACCGCAGATTACCCAGGAGTGCCGCCTTGGTGATATCCGCCATTGCTTTGCCGATATCACCAAGGCGAAAAACATGCTGGATTACAGGCCGCGCGTGAGTCTCGACGAGGGACTGGCCGAATTGACTGAATGGTTGCAAACCCAACAGGCGGAAGACCGCGTCGATACCATGCGCAGTGAATTGTCGAGCAGAGGACTGAGCCTATGACGCGGCGGACCATGAGCCAGCCGACACAACGGCTGGGCATTATCGAGTGGCTGCGCCCCGGGGAATACGAGCGGGCGGAAGAAATACTGCAGGATCTCCAGACCCTTCAAATACCCTGCCTGCGCACCGGTTTCTCCTGGGCGGACTGGCACACACCGGAGGGCAAAAAATGGTTCGACTGGCTGATGCCGCGAGTCGCCAAAGAAGTGGAACTGCTGCCCTGCTTCACCTACACACCACCCTCCCTCGGCATCGAAGCCAAATCATCGTCGCCGCCCCGCGATCCCAAGGCATTTGCGGATTTTATCGACGTCATGATTACCGATCATGGCCGTCACTTCGAATGGCTGGAACTCTGGAACGAACCCAACAATCTCAATGACTGGGACTGGCGCATTGACCCGGACTGGGTCATCTTTTCCGACATGATCGGCAAGGCCGCCTACTGGGCAAAACGGCGCGGCAAGAAGCCGGTGCTGGCCGGTATGTCGCCGACTGATCCCAACTGGCTCGACCTTATGTGTTCACGGGGCGTGCTTCAGTATATGGACGCCGTGGGTATTCATGGCTTTCCCGGCACCTGGGAATTCGACTGGGAGCACTGGTCGGACAAGGTGGATGGGATTCGCAAAGTACTCGACAAGTATCAGTTGACGCCGGAAATCTGGATCACTGAAGCCGGTTATTCCACCTGGCGTCACGATGATATTGTTCAGGTCAAAAAGCTGGTGAATGCCCTGAAGGCGCCGGTTGATCGCATCTACTGGTATTCCGGCTTCGACCTTCACCCCAATGAATGTCACCAGGATGGCTTCCACGAAGATGAGCGCCATTATCACTTCGGTCTGAAAACCGCCGAAGGCGTCCCCAAACTGCTCTATAGAATCTGGAGCGAACGGGGGCTCACCGGACTGATTAACCTTGCCGATATCATTTTTGATTCCAGCGCCGGACTGCGGCGACAACCCGCCGCTGTTGTGCGAGACGCGGTTTTACAGGACACGGCTGTACAGGGAAAAGGAATCAGTATTATTCCGCCAAAGCCGAAAACGAAACCGGTACTCATCACCGGCGGCGCCGGGTTTATCGGCACCAATGTCGCCAGTCGGTTACTGGAACAGGGCCAATCCGTGCTCATTTTTGACAATCTGGCACGCCCCGGCGTCGAGCATAATTTTGAATGGCTCCGCGGAAAATTTGGCGACAGGGTCCAGCTTGAAATAGCGGATATTCGCGATCCCCATATGGTGCGGGACGCCGTTCACCAGGCGTCCGGTATCTTCCATTTCGCCGCACAGGTGGCTGTCACCACCAGTATCGATTCACCGCAAAAAGACTTTGATGTCAATCTGCGCGGTACCTTGAACCTGCTCGAAACCCTGAGGCAAATGGACGAGCCACCGCCCTTGTTGTTCACCTCCACCAACAAGGTTTACGGCGCCCTTGAGGATATTGAACTGAAAAGAAATGGGGGACGCTATCACCCGCTCTCCGACACTTACGCGGCGGGAGTCACTGAACAGCGACCACTTAACTTTCACAGCCCCTACGGCTGTTCCAAGGGCGCTGCCGATCAATACGTTCTGGATTACGCCCGCACCTACGGCTTGCCCGCGGCCGTGTTCCGCATGAGCTGTATTTATGGACCCCACCAGTTCGGCACCGAAGATCAGGGCTGGGTTGCCCATTTCCTGATCCAGGTGATGAAGGGTCGCCCGCTCATCTTGTACGGAGATGGCCGTCAGGTCCGCGATATTCTTTTTGTCGACGATTTGGTGACCGCCATGCTCCTGGCCCAGGAGAATATGCCGAACCTGGCGGGACAGGCGTTCAATATGGGCGGCGGCCTGGCCAACAGTACCAGTCTTCTGGAAATCCTGGCGCGCCTGGAATCCCTGACCGGGAAGCGCAGCCATTATTCCTTTTCCGATTGGCGACTCGGCGACCAGAAATATTACGTCACCGACACCCGGCGTTTTGAGGAGGCGACAGGATGGCAAGCCTCCACATCCATCGACAAAGGTCTGGAACACCTCTACGACTGGGTATCCTCCAGCCTCTTTAAAAAGCGCCAGAAAATTCTTGCAACGCACTTGGGAAAAGGAGGAGCCCTGGGTAATGTCAACCTCAACTGATTTCACGCTTGATTCGAGTCCCATGCAGACGCCCGGGATACAGAGAACCGCGATTCTCTCGGCGCCGCGTACGCATGTTATTCAATCCGCTCCGCTTCCGGTCTATGGGCCGAATGAGGTCCTGGTACGCCTGCAGGGTTGCGGCGTCTGCGCTTCCAGCATCCCCGTTTGGGAAGGTCGCCCCTGGTTCAACTACCCGCTGCCGCCCGGTGCTCCCGGTCATGAAGGCTGGGGACAGGTTGCTGCAATCGGGGAAGGCGTTGCCAATTTTCACGTGGGGCAGCGGGTTGCCTGCCTTGGGGACGGTGCCTATGCGGAACATATCAAGGTCCCCGCCGATCACCTGGTGCCTCTGCCTCCGGAATTGGATGGTATTCCCTTCCCCGGCGAAGCCATCGGCTGCGCCATGAATATTTTTCGCCGCTCGGATATCCGCGCCGGACAATCCGTTGCCATCATAGGTGCGGGCTTTCTTGGGCTCTTGCTGGTGCAGCTTGCGGTGAATGCCGGCGCCGCGGTCTATGCGCTGTCACGACGCGCCAGTGCACGGGATCTGGCCCGGGAATTTGGTGCGGCGGCAACCTTCGACACGGAAGACTGGTGGGGCAATGCGCAAAAAGTCGTGGCGCTCACGGGAAATCGCGGCTGCGATCGGGTGATAGAAGTGACAGGTATGCAGTTTGCATTGGATACGGCTACGGAGATGATAGCGGAATACGGCAAGTTGGTCATTGCCGGCTTCCATCAGGATGGCATGCGCCAGGTCAAGATGGAAACCTGGAACTGGCGCGGCATTGATGTTGTGAATGCCCATGAGCGAAACCCGCAACGCTACATACAGGGTATGCGGGAAGGCGTTGCCGCCACGGCGCAAGGCCGTATACGACCGCAGGTTTTGCTCACCCATAGCTTCACGCTTGAGGAACTGGACCAGGCTTTTCAGCTGATGATCAATCGCCCCGACGGATTTATCAAAGGTTGGATTCAACTCAATCAGACTCGCTAACCAGGCAAAGACAACCATGGGACCATTAAGCTTCAGAACCGCCTCTGTCGAAAGGATCATCGAACCCACCGTTGTCAGGCGCCTGCCACGTCTCGGATTTGTCGGTACCGGATGGATCGGCCGTCTGCGCATGCAGGCGCTGATGCAGGACGGCAACGCCGAGTTTCACGCGCTTCACGACCCCTGCCCCGACGCCGTCCAGGCCGCCGCCAAACTCAACCCCGACATGCGGGTGTGCCGCGCGCTGGATGAACTGCTCGAAGCCGATCTCGATGGCATTGTCATAGCCACACCCAGCGCCCTGCATGCCAACCAGTGCATCCGCGCATTGGAAGGGGGAAAAGCGGTTTTCTGCCAAAAACCCCTCGCCAGGAGCCGTCAGGAAACGGCCTAGGTGGTCGATGCGGCGCGAGCGGCCGATTGCCTGCTGGCGGTTGACTTTTCCTACCGCTACCTCGCGGGCATGGCGCAGGTGCGCGACATGATCAGTGCCGGCGCCCTCGGTGACATCTACGCGGCCGATCTGGTTTTCCACAACGCCTATGGCCCCGATAAATCCTGGTTTTACGATTTGAAAGCGGCTGGCGGTGGCTGTGTGATGGATCTGGGCATTCATCTGGTGGATCTGCTCTTGTGGCTGTTTGAGGATGAACGGGTAAGCCGGGTCTCCAGTAATCTTTTTCACCATGGGCACAGACTGACGCCACCGCTTCACGTGGTCGAAGATTACGCCGTCGCCGATCTGGACATAGGTTCCACCCACGCACGCCTGTGCTGCTCCTGGAATCTCCACGCCGGACAGGACGCGGTGATCGAAGCGAAATTTTTCGGTACTCAGGGCGGCCTCGCCATCAACAATGTCGGTGGATCCTTCTACGATTTCGAGATTCACCACTTCCAGGGAACCCATCGTCGCAAGCTGGCCGGTTATCCGGATGAATGGGGAGGACGGGCGCTGAGCGATTGGGTCCAGAGGCTCGGCCAGAACCCCAGCTATGATCCCGCCGTGGAGCGGGTCATACAGGTGGCGGACACGATCGACAGGATTTATCACCGATGAAGCTATTGCTGACCGCCGATACATTGGGTGGTGTCTGGACCTATTGCATGGAGCTGTGTAACGC
>CAZEWY010000107.1:0-4003 GCA_964515945.1 uncultured Cellvibrionaceae bacterium | reverse complement strand
CCCTACGAAGTCGATATTTCCCTTGCAACCATGGGACGCAAGCTGTCGCCGGAACAGCGCTGGCAGGTCAAGCGCATGCCGCACGTACAGCTTTTTGAAAGTACCTATCGGCTGTGTTGGATGCAGGATGCCTGGCAGGACGTCGACCAGGCCGGCCAGTGGCTTTTGTCTCTGGAGCGGGAAATCCACCCGGATATCGTGCAGCTCAATGACCTCGCTCACGGTGGCCTGAGGTGGCAATCGCCAGTGGTTCTGGTGGGTCACTCCTGTGTATTTTCCTGGTGGGAGGCCGTTTATAAACAGACGCCGCCGCTGGCGGAATGGGACCACTATCGCCAGGTCGTCAGTCACAGCGTGCAGCAGGCGGATCTGGTTTTGGCACCTTCCCACGCCATGCTGAAGGCACTGATGCGCCACTACGGGCCTGCCAAGGCCTGTTCGGTCATTCACAACGGTCGCGATTTTCCGCCGCTGGCGGACCGCCATGCGCCTTCCACCAAACTGTCCAATCCATCGGCGGAAGCCATCAAGGATCAGGCATTGATATTCGCCGCGGGACGCATCTGGGATCTGGCCAAAAATGTGGGCGTTCTCTCCCATATCGTCGAACAACTGCCCTGGCCGGTCTACGCCGCCGGAGAGCAGTATGATCCCAACGGCGGCAGCTCGATTCCCGACGGCATCAACTGTCTCGGCTTTCTCAACAGCGACGAGATGGCGCAGTGGCTGAAGCGCGCAGCCATCTATGTCGCGCCGGCCCATTACGAACCCTTCGGCCTCTCCATATTGGAAGCGGCCCGGGCGGGCTGTGCGCTGGTTTTGGGAGATATCGAGAGCCTGAGGGAGATCTGGGGCGACGCGGCCGACTACGTGGACCCAGACAATGCCGAACAGATACGCCAGGTACTGACGTCGCTCACGGAAGATCCGATTCGCCGCCAGCAGATGGCGGAGCGCGCCTGGCAGCGCGCGAAACGCTATACCGCCTCACGCATGGCTGCGGATTACATGCAGTGTTATCGCTACACCATAAAAGATGCAACGCAAAAATTTCCCACCAATAAACCAATTTCGGGAGCTCGAGCATGAAGCTGAGTCTTTTTTACCATTCGCTGGTGTCCGACTGGAACCACGGCAACGCCCATTTTTTGCGCGGTATTGTCACCAACCTGTTAAAGCGCGGTCACCAGGTTCAGGTGTTTGAACCCGCCGACGGCTGGAGCCTGAAAAACCTGCTCGATGACCACGGCCCCAGGGCTTTGCAGCGGTTCCACGAAGCCTACCCTCACCTCTCCACACATCTTTACCGCCGCGAAAGCCTCGACCTCGAACAAATAGCGGCGGAATCCGATGTCATTATCGTGCATGAATGGAACGAACCCTGGCTGGTCAACGGCCTCGGCATACTGCGCAACCGGTTTGAGCAGGCAAATCAGGGCGGTGACAACTTCCGCCTCCTGTTTCACGATACCCACCACCGCGCGGTCAGTGATCGCGCATGGCTCCGGCGATTCAGGCTGGAATATTACGACGGTATCCTCGCCTTCGGCGATGTGCTCAATCGTGTCTACCGCAAACACGGCTGGCATCACAATGTCTGGACCTGGCATGAAGCCGCCGATACCGAAGTCTTCTATCCCCGAGCCAAAAATGACAGCCATCCTCAGGGCGATCTCGTCTGGATCGGTAACTGGGGGGATGACGAGCGAGCCGCCGAATTGGAGACATTTCTCTTTCGTCCCGCGCGGGAACTGAATCTTGATTGCCGGATTTACGGCGTGCGCTATCCCGAGACGGTTTTGCAGAAGCTGAGTCGACAAGGCATCGACTACGGCGGCTGGTTGGCAAACTTTGAGGCCCCCAACGTCTTCGCCAATTACAAGGTAACCGTCCACGTACCGCGACGCTATTACACGGAGACCCTGCCCGGCATACCCACCATTCGGCCTTTCGAGGCCATGGCCTGCGGAATTCCGCTGGTGTCGGCGCCCTGGAAAGATACAGAAGGGTTATTCAGCGAGGGCTGTGATTACCTGATCGCCCGCAATGGCGACGACATGCAAAAACATCTCAAGCAGTTGCTGAATGACGAGGATTTTGCCCTCGACCTTGCCAGCCACGCACTGGGAACCATCCGCAAACGCCATAGCTGCGCTCACAGGGTCGAGCAGTTGCTCGACATACTGAGAGTATTGGGGATAGCAAAAGACACCGCATACCCGACAGAGATAGACGATCAAAAAATTCCCGCCTCGGCCATTCTCTCGCCAGCCCACTCCGCCTCCGCAACTCATCCAAAAGGGAGAAGCATCAATGCCTTTGGCTAACCGGCTGAAAATCGCCTTCTTCGGTTCCAGTCTGGTGTCCTCCTATTGGAACGGTGCCGCAACCTATTACCGGGGCATCATTAAAGCACTGGCGGAGCGCGGTCATGAAGTCACCTTTTATGAACCCGACGCCTTCGACCGGCAGGCGCATCGGGATATGGAAGATCCGGATTGGGCGAAGGTTGTGGTCTACACCGCAACAGAGGAAGGCGCGAAACAGGCACTGTTGGCGGCCCAGGGCTCGGACATTATTGTCAAAGCAAGCGGCGTGGGCGTGCTCGATGAGTGGCTGGAACGGGAAGTATTAACGGGCCACAACAACCGCTCGCGCTCCGACACTCTCACCATTTTCTGGGATGTCGATGCACCGGCAACACTGGAACGGGTGCACAACAATCCCCGAGATCCTTTCCTGCCGCTGATACCCCGCTACGATCTGATTCTCACCTACGGCGGCGGCGATCCGGTGGTTGATGCTTACCAGGCCCTCGGCGCTAATCAATGTTTTCCTATCTATAACGCACTGGACCCCTATGTTCATCATCCGGTTGAGCCCGATCCCGATTTCGCGGCAACTCTCGGCTTTCTCGGCAATCGATTGCCGGATCGGGAACAGCGGGTTGAGGAATTCTTCTTCAAACCGCTGGCTCAAATGCCCGAAGCAACCTTTATCCTCGGCGGCAGTGGGTGGGAGGATCAGGCAACGCGATTTCCCAACCTGCGCTACCTCGGACATGTCTACAGCCGGGACCATAATCGGTTTAATTGCAGCCCTCTTGCCGTATTGAATATCAATCGCGACAGCATGGCGCGTACCGGATTTTCCCCGCCCACCCGGGTCTTCGAAGCGGCTGGCGCCGGTGCCTGCCTGATCATGGATCGCTGGGAGGGCATTGAGCAATTCCTTGAACCCGGCCAAGAGGTATTACTCGCCGCCAATGGCGATGAGGTCATCGAGCATCTGCGGCGGTTGACCTGGCAAGAGGCGCGCAAAATCGGTGAGGCCGCGCGTCAACGGGTGCTCGCCCAACATACCTACCGCCATCGCGCGCTGCAATTCGAGAGGCTGATAGACGCACAGTATCCAATAGGTGCCACGGCCTGCGGCGTCTCGTAAGAAACTTTCCGCCACCGGTGTTATCAATAGGCACTCATAAAACCGACACAGGACGACGAGGCTTCAATGCAAACACTTGATATAGTGGTATTCGGTCTGTCTATTACATCTTCCTGGGGAAATGGACACGCAACCACCTACCGAAGTTTGATCAAGGCGCTGGCGAAGCGGGGCCATCGCATTACCTTTTTTGAAAAGGATGTTCCCTGGTATGCCTGCCACAGGGATCTGCCGACACCACCTTTTTGCGACACCATCCTTTATAAATCGGTTTCAGAGCTGAGTTCACAGACGGCTCTGCTCGCAAGCGCCGACCTGATTATCCTGGGCTCCTACGTTCAGGACGCCCAGACCATAATGCAAAAGCTGGTGGAACTTGCACCGCCCTGCCTCGCGTTTTACGACATAGATACACCCGTGACACTGGCAAAGCTTGACCGGGGTGATTACGAATACCTGCATCCGGAAATGATTCCCGAATTTGATCTCTATCTGTCCTTTACGGGCGGGCCTGTCCTGACTCGCCTGGAGAACCAATGGGGAGCCCGCAGTGCGCGCC
>CAZEWY010000106.1:0-11837 GCA_964515945.1 uncultured Cellvibrionaceae bacterium | reverse complement strand
AACAGGGAAAAACTCAAATACAAAAAGGTGCCATAACAGGCAGCCTGCAAGACCACCAGAACCAATCTGGCCGGATGCAATATCCCGGCAATCTCAATTGCGTATGCATGCAGGCGAATGCCCAAGGTGATACCAATGGCTACAACAAAAATGACGAGCAGCTTGGCGAAGTCTCCAGAATACCCCAGCAACCACCCCAAGGCTCCGATCTGTTGTTGTTCCTGCAGGACGCGGGCATCAAAACTGACACTGATCAATAATAATTCCGCGAGAATTATCAGAGCCAGGAAAAGGAATGGGATAAAACGCTTTTCTGATTGTAGTTTTAGATAGTGCAATGGCATGGCGTCATCCATGCGAGAACCGGGCTTTTGTTGAACAAAAGCCCGTATTCAAGTTTTAGTTTAAGTGCGGGTTAAATTTAAAATCAACTTTGGCGGCGGCGTTTTTCACGTGCAATAGATACCACACCCCCCATCAAAGCAAGCGCCAGGGCCGCTCCGGATGCATCTATTTCCGGGACAGCTGCTGCCCGGTGCTTGCCATGACCCCGATACTCGGATTTTCCATGATCTCCGTGGTGCCCATGGTTTTTAGCCAAAGCTAATCCAGAGGAAAGCGCTAATGGCAGGGAGAGAAGCATAATAAGCAGGTATTTTTTCATAGCGAATCCTTTTCAAGAACATTGAAGGTGTTCCGGATGGCAGAGCTAAAGACCTTTAGCATCTCCGGGGGCGGCCCGAACTGGTGGCCAACCTCAACCGTTTTAGCAAAAACTGCACCAGCCCCAGAAACCCGTCAAAGGGTCTCTTATGCCATGTTTAGCACCCCGACTAATGGAATGATCATGACTCTGCTCACATCGAACAGGGAAGAGATTTTTTGGAATCGGTAAGATTTACAAACGGAAAGCGCTAAACTTATATAGGCGATTGCCAGTCGAATGAAAGGATTGTCACTAACGAGGTTTGGAATCCGTGGCTCTGGATATCAGTTTGGGAATGTGCCAGGCTTTTTCGGTATCTTCCAGCAAGGCTTCGAACTGGTCGGGCTCAACGGGTTTACTGCAAAGGAAGCCCTGGTAATAACGACAGCCATACTCCCGAACGAGTTGCATCTGTTCCTCGGTTTCCACACCTTCCGCCACCACGTCCAGACCCAGTAGGTTGCCCATCGCCGAAATGGTTTCCACCAGTACGCGGTCATTGCGATCGACGGTAATATCCCGGACAAAGCTCTGGTCAATTTTAAGCACAGACACCGGCAGCCGCTTCAAGTAGCTGATTGATGAATAACCGGTTCCGAAATCGTCCAGGGAGAACCGGATGCCGCCGGTCTGGAGACTCTCCATGGTGGCAACGGTTTCATCCAGATTGTGAATGACAATGCTTTCGGTAATCTCCATTTCCAGTGTTTGGGGAGATATGTCCATCTGTCGGGTAATGCGGCTGATGTCTGCAACAAATTGCGCGCTGCGAAATTGGCGCGGACTGATATTGATGCTCAACTGCATGCCGCTTTTCCAGAAGCCTTTGGCTTCCCAGATCTTGAGTTGACGGCAGGCCTCCTCGATGATCCACATACCCACGTCGACGATGAGTCCGGTTGCTTCCAGAATAGGAATAAAATCGATTGGCGGTATCAGACCTTTCTCTGGATGATTCCACCTCAGCAGCGCCTCGCAGCCGACGATGTCGCCGCTGTTGGCATCCACCCGGGGCTGATAGTGCAGGCTGAAACGCTTCTGTTCCAGGGCGTGGTGCAGGTCTCCTTCCATCACCAGTACGCTGCGAGCGCGTTCGGCCATGGTTTTGTTGAAGAACTGGATGGCATTGCGCCCCTGCTCCTTGACCTGATACATGGCGGCATCGGCAAACCGCAGGAGTTCGTGCACACCCGCCTGTTCCTCGGGGAAAATGACCAAACCAACACTGCAGGTTACGCGCAATTCCAACTCATTGTAGAAATAGGGTTCTGAAATAAACTGCCGGACTTTTTCGCTGATTTCCTCGGCTTTCAGCACGGCATTTGACATATCCTCGTCCAGGTAGGTGAGCACGACAACAAACTCGTCGCCGCCCAGACGGATCACCAGATCCTCATCCCGGGTGACCCGCCGCAGCCGTTCCGCCACATGCTTGAGCACGCCATCACCGACGGGGTGACCCAGGGAGTCATTGATATTCTTGAACTGATCCAGGTCAATGAAGAGCAGAGCGCCGAAATAATTGTGCCGCGCCGCCCGGTGCAGTTCCTCCTCCAGGCGCTCGATCAGATAGCTTCGATTGGGCAGATCGGTGAGCGCATCGTGATAGGCCATGTGCTCCATCTGCGCCTGAGTCACCTTCAGCTCGGTGATGTCCGAAGAGACCACCAGGGCCACCACGTCATCGTAGAAATCCATGGGCATGACATAGGTCTGCATCTGGTGCTCGTGGCCGTCGATATCCAGCCAGGTTTCCTCGAACAGCCTCGGTCCCAGGCGATGTGCAATCACCGCGTTGTCCTGTCCAACCAGGTGGTTGTAATCGATAACATAGAAATCGCTGAAGTCACTGATGTGCGATCCACGCATGGCTTCCGGCGTCGTGCCCAGGAATTCCGCCAGTGCCTTGTTGGCGAAGATGTAGTGGCCGTCCTTATTGCGGGCTCCCACCCACACCGGCAGACTGTCAATGATCTGCCGGACATGTTCTTCGCTTTTGCGCAGTACCGCTTCCACGGCCCGCCGCTTCGCCAGTGCCAAATCGACGGTTTCCAGCAACTGGTTGGCCGAGCGCACCAGTTGCACCAGTTCGTCCTTTTTGTGGTGCTGGGGTAGCGCGATGCGCTGCTCACCGGGGCTGCCGGGATTGATGCTCTGAATCTCACCGGTGATGCGTATTAGCGGTTTGGTCAAAACGTAGTGAAAGGCGATAAAGAGGAATGACACCAATACGGCACTGCGCAGAAAAGCGATGGCCAGCACCAGGAAGGATGTATGATAAAAAGGCTTGAATGCCGCGTCCATGTCCACAACAAAACTGATCTGCCCGTTGACGTCACTGTTTGGAATATGGAGCGGCGAGGCACGCAGAAGAAATTCATCAGACAACTGCCGTGTCAACCAGGCCGTATTCGAGGCCTCGCGAGGTTTGCTGCTGGCAGCCAGATCGTTGCCAAGCTCGTCCTGGATACTGACGGAAATAATGAAATCGTATTTCAATAATCCGTTGACGACTTCCGTCGCCAAGGTGTTGTCCAGGGTATGTACGGCTCGCGCGGCGGGCGGGGTGGAAACTTCGGTGATGCGTGAAATCAGCTCGTGGGTATTTTCGACATGGGCCTGAAAGTCCAGGTAAAGCTGAAATGCACTCATGACGGTGCCGACACCCAGCGCTATCAAAACACCGATTTTTGCCAGCCGGAAGGAGATGCCAGAGAAAAAACTCTGCGCCGATTGCCCCTGTCCTGATACTTTCTGATAACCCATATTATATCGTTGTAGCCCTGTTGCCTTTGTTATTCTTGACATCGAGCAATCTTGAACGGCCTCAAACGCGGCGCGGTTGCTCTAATCATAGCGCTTCCTGGACTTCCACGGGAAGTTCCGGGCGTTTTTTTGTCGCCGAGGCCGCAATATTACCGTTATTTGACTTCGATAGCCTGAATCAACTCAGTATCTGCCACAGAGTGGGATATGCGGTTACCCCGGGAAATATCGCCAAAAAGCTCCGAATCCTCACACTGCGGGTCCTGAAGGATGGGTTCGGCCTCACGGTCGATTTTGAGATCGACAAAATTGAACAATTCCGTATCTGCCAGTTGCGACGGGGATACACGCTGCAAGGCCGAAAAGATGGTTTCCACCCGACCGGGATGGGTCTTCTCCCAACCTTGCAGCATTTCCTTGATGAGCTGGCGCTGCAGATTTTCCTGGGAACCGCAGAGATTGCAGGGAATGATCGGAAACGCCCTGGCCTCGGCAAAGGCCGCCAGATCAGCTTCCCGGCAATAGGCCATGGGGCGTATGACAATGTTGCGGCCATCATCCGACAGCAGTTTTGGCGGCATCGCCTTGATACGACCACCGTAGAACATGTTAAGGAAAAGGGTTTCGACAATATCATCGCGATGGTGGCCCAGGGCGATTTTCGTAGCACCAATGTCTTCCGCGAATCCGTAGAGAGTACCGCGCCGCAGGCGAGAACACAGGCCACAGGTGGTCCTGCCCTCGGGGATCACGGATTTGACGATACTGTAGGTATCCTTCTCGACGATGTGGTATTCCACACCCAGAGCGGTCAGATAATCCGGCAGCACATGCTCCGGAAAGCCAGGCTGCTTCTGATCCATGTTGACCGCCACCAGATCAAATCTCACCGGCGCCGTCTTCTGTAGATTCAGCAGAATGTCCAACATGGCATAGGAGTCCTTGCCGCCAGACAGGCAGACCATGACCTTGTCGCCAGCTTCGAGCATGTTGAAATCACCTATGGCGCGCCCCACATTACGGCGAAGCCTTTTCTGTAACTTATTGAATTCCAATTTGTTTTTTCGTTCGGCGACATCTGGCATAGCTTGAACCCCTGGGTGCGGCGCGCGTCATTGTACGGACTTTGAGCGGCACTGTGAATCGCGGCACCCCGCACTTTTGTTCGATTCTGACTACCGGTAGAATTGCGACTCATTTCCAGATCAGGCCGTGCGCTTACATGCCCAAGCTCAATTCCGCCGAAATCCTCGCCATAGACCGTCAGCATATCTGGCACCCCTACGCCTCTTTCGATACCGCGAGCCCGCTCTTCCCCGTGGCCTCGGCCCATGGCGTGGAGCTGACCCTGACCGACGGCCGTACCCTGATCGATGGCATGGCCTCCTGGTGGTGCGCGATTCACGGCTACAACCATCCGCAGCTCAATGCAGCGGCCACAGCCCAATTGAGCGAAATGAGCCACGTCATGTTCGGCGGTCTGACCCACGAGCCCGCCGCACTCCTTGCGAAGAAACTGGTGGAGTTGACGCCGCCGGGGCTGAACCGGGTGTTTCTCGCGGATTCCGGTTCGGTCTCCGTGGAAGTGGCCATGAAAATGGCCATGCAGTTCTGGCAGTCACAGGGCAAGGCGTCGAAAAGCCGCTTTCTGAGCTTGCGCAATGGCTACCACGGAGACACCTTTGGCGCCATGTCCGTGTGTGATCCGGTCAATGGTATGCATCACCTGTTTTCGGACGCCCTGCCGCGACAGTTCTTCAGCGAAGCCCCCCGTTGCGCCTTCGACGCCGAATGGGATGAAGCCTATATCGAGGATTTCCGGCGGACGCTGAGTGAAAATTGCGACTCCCTGGCAGCTGTCATCCTGGAGCCCATAGTGCAGGGGGCGGGCGGCATGCGCTTCTACTCCCCGCACTATCTGCGTCGTGTGCGCGAACTCTGTGACGCTTGCGACGTGCTGCTGATTGCCGACGAGATTGCCACAGGCTTCGGTCGCAGCGGCAGGCTCTTCGCCTGCGAATATGCCGGTATCACGCCCGACATTCTGTGCCTGGGCAAGGCCCTGACCGGTGGCTACCTCACTGCCGCCGCTACCCTCTGTACTGATCGAGTCAGTGGTGGCATTTGCGGGGGAGAAGCCGGTGTTTTCATGCATGGCCCAACCTTTATGGCCAACCCGCTGGCCTGCGCCATCGCCAATGCCAGCATCGATCTGCTGCTGTCCAGCGACTGGCAAACCCGTGTGCAGGCAATTGAGAAGCAATTGAAGACCGGGCTGGCCGCCTGCCGTGAACTGGCCGCGGTAACCGATGTTCGCGTACTCGGCGCCATTGGCGTGGTGGAATTGAAGGAAGCCGTGGATTTAAGAATTATTCAGCCCCTGCTGGTGGAGCAGGGAATATGGCTGCGGCCATTCGGCAAATTGGTCTATACCATGCCGCCGTTTGTCATAAGCGACGAACAGCTGGCGACCCTCTGTGCAGGCGTCGTCACGGTCCTGCATAAGCTGGCCGACGAGCCAGGCTGATTGCAGGCCTCAGTCGAGCAAAAATCCCAGACCCGTCGCCTCCCGCACCCGAGCCAGCAAGGGCGCGCTTTGGGCTCGGGCCTTTTCCGCGCCTTCCTGAAGGACCGCTTCGATGCTGGCCGGGTTAGCCAGAAGCTCTTCGTAACGCTCCCGGGGCTCGGCAAGCTCTGCGTTAATCAGCTCGAACAACTGCTGTTTGGCTTCGCCCCAGGCGATACCTTCGGCAAAGGCACGGCGCATGTCCGCAGTCTGCTCGGGGGTGGCGAATGCCTGCCAGATCTGAAATACGGTAGAATCATCGGGATCCTTCGGCTCTCCCGGTTCCAGCAAGTTGGTTTTGATCTTGTTGATGTGCTTGCGCAGCTTCTTCTCGGGCAGGAACAGGGGAATCGTATTGTTGTAGCTCTTACTCATCTTGCGGCCGTCCAGCCCCTGGAGCACAGCCACATGCTCGTCCACAACCGCTTCCGGCAGGGTAAAGACCTCGCCGAAGTGATGGTTGAAACGCGCGGCGATGTCACGAGCCATTTCCACATGCTGGATCTGATCCTTGCCCACGGGAACCTGATTCGCATTGAACATCAGAATATCCGCCGCCATCAGCACCGGATAACTGTAGAGCCCCATGGTGACGCCGTAGTCGGAATCCTGCCCCTCCTCGCGATTGACGGCCACGGCGGCTTTGTAGGCGTGAGCGCGGTTCATCAGGCCTTTGGCGGCCATGCAATTCAGTATCCAGCAAAGCTGCGGAATTTCGGGGACGTCGGACTGACGGTAAAAGACGGCCTCATCGGTATTGAGGCCCAGGGCAAGCCAGGTGGCGGCAATTTCCCGGGTGGACTGCCGGATCATGGCCGGATCATGGCACTGTATGAGCGCGTGCAGATCCGCGAGAAAATAAAAAGCTTCGGCATTCCCCATGGCGCTGGTGCGAATCGCCGGCCGAATGGCGCCGACGTAGTTGCCCAGATGCGGTGTGCCCGTTGTTTTGATTCCCGTGAGAACCCGTTGCTTGCTCATAGCCGCCCTTAATTATGATCGTCGTGGTCACTCAATTACGAGGCGCAATGATACAAGTTTGGCTACCGCTTTAACAGATTGCTGAAAATCTGGAATGCGACACCCCCCATTCGGCGAACAGGCGGTGTCGGAGGAATTGCCTGAAGGGTCAGGCGCTTTCCGACCGTTTCGCGTCTTTCAGTATCACGGCGTCGTGACCGGCCTGGCAGAGGAGGTGCACGGCGATATCCGCTCGACTGCCGGCATCTCCAGGCACCGCGTAGACATGGGAGTGTTTGAACTCCCCCAGCTTCTGCCGCAAGCGTGACAGAGGGATATTGATGCTGCCGGGAACATGTTGAACGCGGAATTCCACCGGCATCTTGACGTCAATCACCTTGTAGGGCTTGCCCAAGGTCTCCAGTTTGCTGGATTCCAGGTAGCGCAGTACGGGGGAAATCAACAACTTGTTGAAATCCTCGGCACTCAGCCGCTTGAGCAAACCGTCTGTGGTCATGGTCACAGTGGCATTGCGCAGGGTATTGCCGATCAAGGCCTCTTCACCAAAATACTGGCCAAGCCCCACTTCGAGGTCAACACTGCCGAGCCGGTTATTGATACGCGCTGTGCCGGCGGCTATGACATAGAAATATTCGCCTCTTTCACCTTCGCGGATCACTTGCTTGCCCTTCTCGACCGGCCAGTTTTCAAAGCGGGAGAAAAGTTCCTGGAGCTGGGCCATGGGTATACGCGTAAACAACGGGGATTGCAGCAGACTCGACATCCAGTCGCCGGATTCAGGCGTATCCACCTCTTCCACACCGAATTCCGCCATATTGACGTCACTGTCAGCACGAGACTCTTCCACCGATTGGCTCCAGGCGGTAAGGCGATCAAGATATTCCCGGTCGATACTGAAAATGGTGCATTCGGATTTGGCAATGGCGGAAGTGGTTGTCGGCGATTCCCCATTGAGGGCAACAAGACTACGCTCCGTGTCCGCAAACACTTGCGTAACCTCAAACGCATTGTCGATCAAGTCCACGTGCCCTTCCAGAAGGAAGAAACAGTTGTCCTGAACCCTGCCCCTTTTGAAGATCAGGGTGCCTTTGGGAATGGATCGTATTTGCAGCGCGGCAAGCGCTTCATCCAGATAATGAGAGCTGAGTATATTGAAAGGAACGAATTGTCTCAGCGCGTCGCTCTTCATCATCGGGGAGGTCATCGTGGGAGAAGTGGGTTTTTCAGTGGAGCTTATGGTCATTTGGGTACCTCAATAAATCGCCGTAAGTGTAGCCCAAAAAATGATCGCCATCCTGTCCGGTGTCACGAAATAGACTATTTCTCGCGCCAACCTCGCTTCATGGCGTGAACAACGGTGATAGCTCTACAGCAATGCTTGCCGACTGGTGAAGGCTTTCAGAAGACGGTAGAGCTCATAGCCATCTCTACGGCCGCCAAGTTCACGCACCGAGTGCATGGCGAAGGTCGGCACACCAATATCCAGAGTTTTGACACCGAGTCTGGCAGCGGTCATGGGTCCGATAGTGCTACCGCATGCCATATCAGCGCGAGAAACGAAAAGCTGTAAATCGATGCCGGCTTCCTCGGCCAATACACGTGCCAGACTGGCAGTATCACTGGTAGTGGCGTAGCGCTGATTGGCGTTGATTTTGAGAACAGGCCCCCGATTGAGAATGGGACCATGGTTGTCGTCGTGCTTACCCGGATAATTGGGGTGAATACCATGAGCGTTGTCTACAGAGAAGAATACCGACGCATCCATCATCTGCCGGCGCTGTTCCACCTGGGGCACCAGCCTTTCGAGAAAGGATGTCAGCATATTACCCTGGGCTCCGGCATCGGAGACACTGCCCACCTCTTCGTGATCATTCAGAATGAGAAGCGACGACTGTTCCAGAGACGCGGATGTGATGACCTCCACACCCAGATGGCAGCTGAGTAAATTGTCCAGGCGCGCGCTGGCAATGAAGTCCTCGCGCCATCCGACCAGGGCAGGCTCCTGCAGATCATAAAAGCTCAGGTCGAATTCGAGAAGCTCGTCAGCATCCGCCATTTTTTCTTGAGATACCAATTCCGCTTTCAGAAGCGACCGGAAGTCCGTTGCACCCTTGTCAATCTGCAACAATATGGCTCGCATGTCCTCCTGTGGATTAATGGGATGCTTTTCATTGGCCTCGCGATCCAGATGTATGGCAAGACTGGGAATGATGGCAACAGCCCGGCGAAAATCTATCAATGCGTGGCGGAGCTCTCCATCGGACCGACGAAAACTGACGCGCCCCGCCAGGGACAGGTCGCGATCAAACCAGGGATTGAGCAGTGCACCACCATAAACCTCTATGCCAAGTTGCAGATAGGAATGAGCGTGCCGTTCGGGACGAGGTTTGACTTTCAGACAGGGGCTATCGGTGTGAGCACCCATCATACGAATGCCGGATTGACTCAGATCCGCCTGACCGTAGACAAATGCCAGCAGAGACGCATCGTGGCGCGTGAAATAGTAGCGTTTGCCCGGTTGCAACCGCCAGTCTTGTCGTTCGGACAGAGCGATGAAGCCCGCCTTATCAAGCAGGGCCCTGGTAGTCGCTACAGCATGATAGGGCGTTGGCGATTGCTTGAGATAGGCCAGTAGATTCCTGTTGAAATCGTCAATATTCATTGTCACCTTCAGTCGTGTTCGGAATTCACGAAATCTGTCCAGCACCTGCCCGGTGAAGTTAACGGCGAATGCGTTCGCGCTTCTTCCAGCTTATACCCGTGCGAAGATAAATCGGTTCGGCTTTGATGGCGTCGGTACTGGCCCCGGCATGATAGGCGACTTGTCCCAATTTCGCTATGGCGGATGCACCAGGGTAAAAATTATTCTCGCAGTACTTTAATAGTACCCCGCCCTGTTGGAGAAGCGGCCATCCGCTGCCAACGCCAATCGCATCCTTTCCATCCAATAGGCTGCTCAGTTCCCTATCCGTTGCAGCCACCGGGAGCACGCGGGGCGCGACAGCGATTTCGGGCTGAACATCGGAAAAACTGTAGGCAGCCCAATAAATTTCCTGCATACGCGCATCTATTGCCGGGACTATCAAGGAGGTATTGGTATCGGCATAGCGCTCCCTCGCCATCAATGCCATGGCTTCGAGACTCGAAACAGCCACAACCGGAAGGTCGGCTCCGAAAGCCAGCCCTTGGACAATACCGATGCATATGCGAAGCCCGGTGAAGGACCCCGGCCCAGCGCCAAAGGCTATGGCATCCAGCTGTTGAAGGCTGCATTGCCCTTCGGCCAGCACCTGGTCCACCATGGGCAGGAGACGGTCCGCGTGGGATCTCGGAAGGTCACTGACCTTTTCAATGATCTGGTCACTCGTGCCACCTGTTACCTTATCACCTATGAATAAGGCTACGGAGCAGTGTTCCGTCGATGCATCCAACGCTAGAATATTTGTCATTCGTATACCACGGGTCGGGCGTCAATTATCCGGCGCAGTTTACCTTACTTATCCGGAACGATACTCATCCCTGACGAAAAAAGCCCCAGAACAAAAAAATCCCCTGCAAATTGCTTTGCCGGGGATTTCGCTGTTCCTACGGCTTCCTTGCAGAAGCTGTATTTTTAGGCAGTCGCCTTCTTTGGTGGACGACCACGTCGCTTGGTAGCGGATTTAGCCTTCGGAGCGGCTGCAGCTTTGGGAGCTTTCTTCGCTACTGCGGCTTTTTTGGCTTTTGGTGCCGCTTTGCGAGCTTTTGGTGCTGCTTTGCGGGCGGCTGATTTCTTTTTCGCCTTGGGCTTTGCTTTTGCCTTTTTGTTGGCAACCGCGACCTTAGCCTGAGCCTTCTTCTCGGCAGCTTTCACCTTGGCCTTGGCCTTCTTGGCGGCAGATTTGACCTTCTTGGCATCCGCCGAGGCGCGCTTTTTGTTCCAGCGAGCGGCGAAGCCTTTAATGGCCTTGTTCAGATCAGCCTCAGCTTTAGCAGCCAGCGATTCCTGCATTTTGGCAACACGTTCAGCAGCAGCAGCTTCGGCAGCTTTCACAGAGGCGGCCGTTTTGGCGTTAGCCAGAGCCAAACGAGCGTCAGCGACTTTAGTGCGGCTGGCTGCCACTTTGTCCGCCGCCTTGGCAACCGCGGCACGGGCACGCTGTGCAGCATTGGCATCGGCGGCACGCTTGGACTTGGCTGCCTTGGCTTTGGCCGCTGCCGCTTTCTTGCGTGCTTCAGCAACTTTCTTTGTTTCAGCCTGCAGGTTCGCCTGTGCTTTTTCCAGAGCGGCCTGTGCTTTTACAACTGCTGGATCTACCACTGCTTTAGAACTGGCTGCACGGGTACTGACTTTACGGGCACTAACTTTTGCCGACGCACTCTTCGCAGCTGCACGCTTTGCCGCTGGACGTTTGCGAGCGGCTTTCTTCGCGACTCTTGCCATTATTATTTCTCCTCAAATTTTGGAAAATGTTACATTCAAAACCATAGCACAAAAAGTAAACGCCAGAAGCGTATGCATGAATATTATTTTAAAAACTGTTTTATTGCACGTCTTTTGATCGGTTTTAACTCAAAAAAGTCCATTTTTCTAAAATTTTTGCCCTTATTTAAATCTCCAAACATCGTAATTAGCCCAAAATTGATTTTTCATCACTGTAAATCACCCCGCTTCGGACATTTTTGCCGTGTCGAAACTGTCATCAGCCGTCACTCCCGCGAATGGTTTCGGCTCAACCAATAACTCAAGCTTGAATCACCAGTCTTCCGCCCGACATAAGTTCACCAAACAGAAATCCCTGCCGGTTTTATTGGAAATCGATTTGGAATTGGGTAAAC
>CAZEWY010000105.1:0-11950 GCA_964515945.1 uncultured Cellvibrionaceae bacterium | reverse complement strand
CTTAAACTATGGCGATGACCGTACATTGCGACATCGTTAGCGCCGAAGAGGCGATCTTTTCCGGCCTGGTGGAAATGCTGGTTGCCGCCGGCAGCGAGGGAGACCTCGGCATTGCTTACGGCCACGCGCCCTTGTTAAGCAGCCTCAAGCCGGGTCCGGTTCGCGTCAAGAAGCTCAATGGCGAGGAAGAAGTCTACTATGTGTCTGGCGGCTTCGTCGAAGTTCAGCCCCACGTTATCACGGTGCTGGCTGATACGGCACTGCGAGCCAGCGATATGGACGAGGCCGCGGCTCTGGAAGCGAAAAAGCAGGCGGAAGCCGCGTTGAGCAATCAAGGCAGTGAAGTCGACTACAGCCGTGCGGCGTCACAATTGGCGGAAGCCACCGCCCAGCTGCGTACGCTGCAAGCCATCCGTAAAAAGACTGGCCGCTAAGGTGGTAGTCCGATAACTTGAAGCGGAACGATTGAACAGCCTGACCAGATTCGATAAAAGGGTAGCGAGAGCTACCCTTTTTCGTTTTAATCTGGATCACCCACATTCGAGGAGCTCCCATTCCCATGCAAGGTAAAAGTCACCCAAAGGATACCCTGCCACTGGAGATTATTATTCTGGCAGCCGGCAAGGGCACGCGCATGCGTTCCGGTCTCCCCAAGGTCCTGCACCCCATTGGCGGCCGTCCAATGATTCGCCATGTGCTCGATCGCGCTCACGAGCTTCACGCCCGGGCCGTCAATATTGTTATCGGTCATGGAGCCGAGTCTATCAAGGCGGCATTGGCCGGGGAGTCAGTGACCTTTGTCGAGCAGACCGAACAGCTGGGCACGGGCCATGCCGTGCAACAGGCCTTGCCCAACATTACCGCGGATACTGTGGTGCTGCTTCTATACGGTGATGTGCCACTCATCAAAACAGCTACCCTGGAAAGTCTGGTGGCCCTGGTGAATGAAAACAGCATTGGACTGCTGACGGCGGAACTGCTCGACCCCACGGGCTATGGCCGCATTGTCCGCAATCGCGACCGACAGGTATGCGCCATAGTCGAGCACAAGGATGCAACGGGCGAGCAGTTGCAAATTCGCGAGATCAACTCCGGCATCATGGCGGTCGGCGGCGGCAACCTTCTGCGCTGGATTCCGAAGCTGACCAACAACAACGCCCAGGGCGAATACTACCTGACCGATATCATCGCTCTCGCCCAGGCCGAAGCCGTCAACGTGAAGACATTGTGCACCACGGACCTGGATGAAATCGCTGGCGTCAACAATCGTCAGCAGCAGGCACAGCTGGAGCGAGCCTTCCAGCGCCGCCAGGCGCAGCAGCTGATGTCCGAAGGCTTGACGCTGCTGGATCCCGATCGCTTCGATCTGCGCGGCAGCCTCAAGGTGGGCATGGATTGCGTGATCGATATCAACTGCGTCATCGAAGGGGATGTGGTGTTGGGTGATGGCGTGACCATTGGACCGAATTGCTGTCTGAAGAATGCCACTATTGGCAATGACGTAACGATTCACGCCAATACCCTGATTGACGATACCACCGTCGGGGACGCTTGCAGTCTCGGTCCCTTCGCGCGTCTGCGACCGGGTACCCGATTAGACAAAGGCGCGAGAATCGGCAACTTCGTCGAGACCAAGAATGCGCACATAGGTCTGGGTTCCAAGGTCAATCACCTGAGTTACGTCGGCGACGCCAGCCTTGGCAGTGGCGTCAATATCGGTGCCGGTACCATTACCTGCAACTATGACGGCGTCAACAAATTCCAGACCGAAATCGCCGACGATGTTTTCATCGGGTCGAACACGGCCCTGGTCGCGCCTGTCACAGTGGCCGCCGGTGCCACAGTCGCGGCGGGATCAACGGTCACTGGCGACGTAGGCGCCGGTCAACTGGGTATCGCCCGCGCCCGCCAGCGCAATATCGACGGCTGGCGCCGCCCGACCAAAAAAGCGCCCCAAAAGTAGCTGTGTGTACCAGGCAGCTGTGTGAATAACTTGAACAGGTTTTAATTTATGTGTGGAATTGTTGGCGCCATCAGCCAAAGGAATGTGGTCAATATTTTATTGGAAGGCTTGAAGCGTCTGGAATATCGCGGTTACGACTCCGCCGGTGTCGCCGTTCTGCAGACGGACGGTGAGCTGCTGATCAACAAGTCCGCCGGCAAGGTGTCGCAACTGGCGGAGCTGATTGCCCAGGTGCCGACTCCCGGTGGTCTCGGCATTGCTCACACCCGCTGGGCCACCCACGGCGTTCCCAACCAGACCAACGCGCACCCGCACCGTTCCGGAAAGGTCGCGGTGGTGCACAACGGCATCATCGAAAATTATCAGGAACTGCGCGAGGAACTGCGGGCCAAGGGCTACGAGTTCCTCTCTGAAACCGATACCGAAGTGATTGCCCACCTGCTGCAGGAGAATCTGAAGCAGGCGGATTCCCTGATGGAATCCCTCAAAATCAGCATCAAGAGACTGCGCGGAGCCTATGGCCTGGCCGCCGTTTCGACCGACGAGCCGGATCACGTTCTGGTGGCCCGCAGCGGTAGTCCGCTGGTGATAGGCATCGGCATTGACGAGAACTTCATCGCCTCGGATCAACTGGCACTGCGCCAGGTCACCGACCGTTTCATTTACCTTGAAGAGGGTGACATTGCCCAGGTCTCGGCCAGCCGGATTGATATCATCGACAAGAATTTCGCGCCGGTGGAACGCAAGATAACAACCATCTCCGAAAGCGTCGACGCCGCCGAAAAAGGCCACTACCGCCACTACATGCTCAAGGAAATCTTTGAACAGCCGGTCGCGATCCAGCGCACATTGGAAGGTCGACTGGGCGCGGATCAGGTTTTGGAAGAAGCCTTCGGCGTGAAAGCCCACGAGCTGTTTGAAAAAATCGACGCCGTGCAAATCGTTGCCTGTGGTACCAGCTACCATTCCGGCCTGGTGGCCAAGTACGCCTTTGAGGACTGGGCCAATATTCCCTGTCACGTGGATATTGCATCCGAATTCCGCTATCGCAAAATCATCGTGCCGAAAAACACGCTGTTCGTCACCATCTCCCAATCCGGCGAAACCGCCGATACACTCGCCGCCCTGCGCATCGCCAAGGAAAAAGGTTATACGGCGAGCCTCGCCATCTGCAACGTCGCCAATAGCTCCCTGGTGCGGGAATCGGATCTCGCATTAATGACCTTGGCAGGCCCGGAAATCGGGGTCGCGTCCACCAAGGCCTTTACGACCCAACTGGTGGCGCTGCAACTGCTCGGTCTGGTTCTCGGCCGGCGCCACGGCATGACCAAAGCAACGGAAGCGGAACTGGTTCAGGCCCTGCATCAACTTCCGGGCTTGTGTGAAAAGGTGCTGTCGCTGAACCCGATGATTGAAAAAACGGGTGAAGACTTCGTTGAAAAGCATCACGCCCTGTTCCTCGGTCGCGGCATCCAGTATCCCGTGGCCCTGGAAGGTGCGCTCAAGCTAAAGGAAATTTCCTATATCCATGCGGAAGCCTACCCCGCAGGTGAGTTGAAGCATGGCCCTCTGGCACTGGTGGACAGCGACATGCCCGTGGTGGCCGTAGCCCCCAACAATGACCTGCTGGAAAAACTGAAATCCAACCTGGAAGAAGTCCAGGCCAGGGGTGGTGTGCTTTATGTCTTCGCGGATCAGGCCGCGGGCTTTACCGAAGACGAGAACACCCGCGTCATCGCCCTGCCCCATGTCCCCGCCAGCCTGGAGGCCATTGTCTACACCTTGCCGTTGCAACTGCTGTCCTACCACGTCGCCGTGTTGCGCGGCACGGATGTGGATCAGCCGCGCAACCTGGCGAAATCGGTAACCGTGGAATAGGTCTGGGTGATCCGGCCGGGGCCGCCACAAGCTGGCCCCGCCCTCCGACCATCAAATGACGCCGAAAGCCAGCATAGCTTCCGCCACGCGACGGAAGCCCACGATATTGGCACCGACTACATAGTTGCCGCTGGCTTCATACTCCTCTGCGGTGTAATGACATTCCCGGTGAATATTCCGCATGATTTCCTGAAGTCGCTGTTCTGTGTGCTCAAAGGACCAGGTATCGCGGCTGGCATTTTGCTGCATTTCCAGTGCTGAAGTCGCAACGCCGCCGGCGTTGGCGGCCTTGCCGGGACCATAGGCGATGCCGGCCTCGATAAAGGCTTTGACGCCCTCGGGCGTGGTGGGCATGTTCGCGCCCTCGCTAACTGCCACGCAGCCGTTGCCAATCAGCGTTTTGGCCGACTTTTCATCGAGCTCGTTCTGAGTGGCGCAGGGCAGCGCAATCTGGCAGGGAACATCCCAGATATTGCCTTTTTCGAAATATTCCGCATGCGGATGCTCCGTTATGTATTCCCGAATGCGCTGTCGTGACTCTTCCTTGAGGTGCTTTACCGTATCCAGATTGATTCCAGACTTGTCGTAAATGACACCGTTGGAATCGGAACAGGCGACAACCTTGGCGCCTAGCTCCTGCAACTTTTCAATCGCATAGATGGCGACGTTGCCGGAACCGGAGACCACGCTGGTTTTTCCCTCCAGGGATTCTCCGCGAATCTTGAGCATTTCCTCCAAAAAGAACACAGCGCCATAACCCGTGGCTTCGCGTCGGACCAAGGCTCCGCCCCAGTTGGGGCTCTTACCGGTGAGCACCCCGGATTCATAACGATTGGTGATTCGTTTGTACTGCCCAAAGAGGTAACCAATTTCCCGCGCCCCCACGCCTATGTCACCGGCGGGGACATCGGTAAACTCACCGATGTGACGGTAGAGTTCCGTCATGAAGCTCTGGCAGAAACGCATGACTTCGCTGTCCGATTTGCCCTTGGGATCGAAATCCGAACCGCCCTTGCCGCCGCCAATAGGCATGCCCGACAGGGCGTTTTTGAAAGTCTGTTCGAAGCCCAGAAATTTGATGGTGCCGAGATAAACGGAAGGATGAAAGCGCAACCCACCCTTATAAGGCCCAAGGGCGCTGTTGAACCCTACGCGAAAGCCGCGATTGATTTGCACTTCGCCGTTGTCGTCCTGCCACGGCACGCGAAAGATGATTTGCCGTTCCGGCTCACAGATTCGCTCGATAACCTTGTGTTCGGCATAGTCGGGATGCTTTTTAAGAACCTGACCGAGAGTTTCTATCACTTCCTTTACCGCCTGATGGAACTCCTTCTCGCCCTGATTGCGTCGAACGACTTCCTGAAAAATTTGTTCGACTCTTGGATGAATTTCACTCATGTAATGTCCTCTTGGTTATTCAAGGCGATGGTTATTCAAGACGAAAAAATGTCCGGCGGCGGACGCCGCCGGAATTTTTGGATAAAGCGCATTACTTTACGACCAACTTGCCCTTCATGAGGGCATAGTGGCCAGGAAACGAACAGAAAAAGCTGTAATCGCCATTGGCATTCAATTTGGCGACCTCGAAGGTAACGGAGGTCTTTTCGCCACCGCCAATAATTTCTGTATGGGCAATGACTCTTTTATCGTCGGGTTTGATGTATTCGTTTTCCAGTCCTGCGCCCATTCCATCCTTGACAACCGCTTCCATATCCGCTGTTTTCGTCAATACCCAATTGTGCCCCATGACCTTTTCGCTAAGCTTGCCGGAATGGGTCAGGGTTACCGTGAAGGTTTCACAGGATTTGCTGACAGTGATACTGTCGGTGTCGAAACGCATGGCATCGGTGCTGTCCACGGTAATGGCACATTCCTCTGCCAGTGCGAATCCCGCACAGAATGTCATGAAAAAGGTTAGTGCGAATCTGGTCAATATCGTCATGTCAATCTCCTTGTCGGTGATATTTAAAGGGTACTGCTTGGTCTGATACTTCGTTCGATCACACGTTGGATAGTTCAAGTCCAGCGTCTTCGGCATCTTTCCTCCTGCTATTAATACCTATTGTAAATACATCTTATAAAGATGTAAAATAGATACATGTTTAAGAAGCGAAATTAATTACCGAGTTGGATTGCGCCATTTCCCAACCCGACCCTGCTGATTCCGGAGGAATCCCTGTGACCGATTCATCCACCGTGCCAGTACTGCTGGCTCATCCCTTCCGGCCCTTCTTTCTGTTGACCGGCCTCTATGCCTTGGTTGTCGTGTTGGCCTGGTATTGCTTTCTTTTCCTGAATCTCCCCTTGCCGCTGGGTTGGTCGCCCCTGCAATGGCACAGTCATGAAATGCTCTACGGTCTGATACCAGCCGCGATTGCCGGTTTCATACTCACGGCCATGTGCAACTGGACTGGTGCGAAGCCTTTGAAGGGTGGAGGATTGCTGGCGCTGATCCTGTTGTGGCTGGCGGGGCGAATTGCCATGTGGGCCGCCGCCTGGCTGCCTGCATGGTCGGTAGCCTTGGTGGATCTTTTGTTTCTGCCGGTTTTGGCTGTCTATGTCGCGACGGTGCTCCAACGCCACGGCAACCGCCGCAATTTGATCCTGGTCGCCGTTTTGGCCCTGTTGACCTTGGGCAACCTCCTGATGCACGTGGGTTTCGTCAGTGGTGATACTCGCTGGCTCCACACAGGTCAGCAACAGGGTCTGGATTTGATCATGCTGCTGATGGTCATCATAGCGGGGCGTATCATTCCCGCCTTTACGGCCAACTGGCTACGCAACACCGGAGGTAACAGTGATGCCGTCATTCGTTCCGCCTGGACTGATCGGGTGGCTATCGCTGGCGTCCTGTTGCTGATTCCGCTGGGTTGGTGGAGTACCAAGGGTATGGTGATTGGCGGGCTTGCGGTCTGTGCCGCCCTCATCAACGGCTTGAGGCTGATACAGTGGAATGGTTGGCTCACCGCTCGTGAACCTCTGTTGTGGATACTGCATCTTGCTTACCTTTGGATTGTGCTGGCGCTATTGATGCGCGGAGTCGCCGCCCTGGTGCCGGCGATCCCCGACTCTCTCTGGCAACACCTGATGGGCGTGGGCGCCATGGGGACGCTTGTGCTGGGTGTCATGACGCGCGTGGCGATAGGTCACACGGGGCGGCTGATGAAACTGCCGAAATATGGGCTGGCCATCTATGTGGCCATCACGGCGGCAACTGTTTTCCGCGTTCTGGCCGCCGCCCAGTGGATGGATTATCGCCTGGGCGTCAGTCTGGCGGCCTTGTTCTGGGTTCTGGCATTCGGTCTGTTCGTGGTACTTTATCTCCCTATACTGACGCGCCCGCGAGCCGATGGGCGTCCGGGTTAGGAGGAATATCTCAGGTCATGCACATTACCCGCTTTACGGACTACTCCCTGCGCGTACTGATGTACGTTGGGCTCAAGAATGAGGAACTAACCACGATTCGGGAAATCGCAGAAAGTTATGGCATTTCGCGAAACCACCTGATGAAGGTGGTGCAGGAGCTCAACAACAAAGGTCATATACAGGCAATTCGCGGCAAGAATGGTGGCCTTCGTCTGAACAAGCGGCCCGAGGATATCAATATAGGCGCATTGGTTCGAGAGACCGAGCAGGGCACGGTATTGGTTGATTGCTTTGTTGGCGGTTCCGGCTGTGTCATTACCCCGGCCTGCCAACTGAAACATATTTTCGCCGAAGCGCAGGAAGCCTTCTTTCAAACCCTCGACAAGTATACGATCGCCGACCTGCTTCCCGCGGACAAGCAGTTACCCCTGGCGGAACTGCTGGGAATTGTCGAGTTGCGCTGATAACAAACATGTTTCGAGCAAGCAGAAGGAGATTGCGTATGAAATCCTTTTTTGGTGTGCTGGCTTTCCTCGGCTTTATGGCTGTCACCCTGGCGGCCGTGGCCCAGAGCAGCAGTGATGTCAAATCTCGCGCCGACGTGACCTTCACGCTGCGCACCAGTATTGCCGAGGGCAAACTGGTCTTTATCAGCGCCGCCGGGCCTACCAAGGGCCAAGTGAATCCGGATCTGCGGGTTCCGGAAAACGCTGTGGTTCAGATCAATCTCATCAATGGCGATGGTGCCATTCACGATATCGCAATTCCGGAATTCGGCGTCAATTCCGAGCAGGTCATCGGCCTGGATGCCGCTACAGCCGTCGTTTTCCGCGCCGCCAAAAATGGCACTTTTGAATATCTCTGTACCCTGCCCGGTCATAAGGCAGCAGGTATGTACGGAAAGCTGATCGTGGGCGACTCCAAACAGGACGCGGAAGCCGAGGCGCGGGATCTCTCCAAGGATCCCCGGGAGGTAGGAGAGCCCGTTGGCGACCGCGAGCCCCGCAAAGTGACTGTCAATCTGGAAACCACGGAGGTGGAGGGCCGTATCGGGGAAGGCAGCAGTTACCGTTATTGGACCTTCAACAACACCGTGCCTGGTCCCTTCATTCGTGTCCGAGTCGGCGACACAGTGACCGTGAATATGAAGAACTCCATCGAGAGTACCCACATCCATTCCGTCGACTTCCATGCCGCCACTGGCCCCGGTGGCGGTGCCGCCGTGACCCAGGCCGCGCCGGGGCAGACCAGGAGTTTTACCTTCAAGGCCATGCATCCGGGACTCTACGTCTACCACTGCGCCACACCCCTGGTTGCCCAGCATGTCAGTAATGGCATGTACGGCATGATACTGGTGGAACCGGAGGGCGGCCTGCCGAAAGTGGATCAGGAGTTCTATATCATGCAGGGCGAACTCTATACCGCTGAACGTCACGGCTCCCGTGGATTGCATGAATTCTCCCTGGAGAAACTACTGGATGAAACGCCGGAACATATGATGTTCAACGGCAATACGGCGGCGCTCACCGAAACCTATCCGATGGAAGTCGGTGTGGGTGACACAGTGCGAATCTTCTTTGGTGTCGGCGGCCCCAACCTGACTTCCAGCTTCCACCTAATTGGTGAAATTTTCGACAGGGTTTACAATCAGGCGTCACTCACGGGTACTCCGCTGACGGATGTGCAGACCACCCTGGTGCCGACGGGTGGTGCAGTCATGGTAGAGTTTGAGGCGGACTATCCCGGCAACTACACTCTGGTTGATCACGCCCTGTCCCGGGTTGAAAAGGGCCTGGCGGGGGTGCTGACGGTGAAGGGCAAGGCGGATGCCGCCATATTCCACAGCAAAGAAGCGATTGATCACAATCATTGAGACAGGATGGATATGGACTATCAAATTGATCTCAAGCGCGTTTACGACTCGCCCAAAAAATCCGACGGCGCTCGCGTCCTGGTTGACCGCCTTTGGCCCCGCGGAAAACGCCGGGAGGATCTCGCCCTGAGCGACTGGTACAAGGACGCGTCGCCATCGCCGGCACTGCGCCGCCGCTGGCATAAGGGCGACATCGACGAGGACACCTTCACCGAGGCTTACAAACGCGAGCTGGAAGCCGTTCCGGAGCGCCTGATTCCACTGATGCGCAGTGCGCGGCAAGGCCGCCTTACCCTGCTGACCGCCACGCGCAATCCACAACACTCCCACCTGCCCACCCTGCGCCAGGCCCTGCTCAATGCCCTCGCGGAGGAAGACCGCCAGGCGGATGACCACGAGCCGAGTTCGCCGACCTGTTACGGCCTTTAAGCGTTTTTCTCATCTTCCTTTCAAAACCCTCTTCCGGCTCCATCCTCATCTCCAGCTGCTGTAGCGACTAGCGGCGCCGCCATACCCAATATCAACCGGGAGTCTACAAGCTTTCGCCAAACCTTTCGGTGTGTGTCGCTTGTCCGAAATCTTAACGGTTTTATAGTTTCAGTCTTTCTTTTTGTGCAAATAGTACAAAATAATGTTTCCTTTTGTTTCATTATGGGGTTAGACTCTGGAAAAAAGCCTGATCAATCTACCGAAATAATGAAAATCTGGAGGATCCATGACCCTTAATGCGAAACATTTCAAGCGTTCAGTGCTGGCCGTCGCCATCTCAATGGCCAGTGGGCAGCTGTTTGCGGCAGAGCAAGACAACCCATCCGGCATGGTCACCGAAGTGGTGATTGTCACTGGCGCACAGCAAAGCCTCGTCAACTCGCTGGATGCCAAGCGGGTGGCGAACTCGGTGCGGGACGGGATCTCGGCGGAAGAGCTGGGCCTGTTCCCCGACGACAATGTCGCCGATTCACTGGCCCATATTACCGGTGTGAGCATCGAGCGCACCCGAGGCGGTGAAGGGCAAGGCGTGAGCGTGCGTGGTCTGGGTCCGGAATACAGCATTGTTACCATGAACAATCGTCTTATGGCCACGGACTCGGAGGGGCGGGAATTTGCCTTCGATGTCTTGCCATCCGAAGTGATATCCGAGGCCTGGGTTCACAAATCCGTGACCGCCTCGACCCTTGAAGGCAGCATTGGTGGCGCCATCAACCTGGTTACGGCGCGTCCTTTCGACGATCCGGGCCGCCACGGCTCGGTATCCATAGAGGGTAGCTACAGTGACAAGGCCGAGGAAGAGGGTTACAAGCTATCCGCCGTTGCCAGCAGTACCTTCGCCGATGACACTATGGGTGTGCTTTTTTCCGCCCTGTACAGCGACACTCCAACCCGCACGGATGAAATGACCGATCTCAATTATGCTGAAAACTGGGACTGGGATCATGATGGGGACAAGGGCTATGTCGACTGGATGGATTCTTCATTCATGTTGAAAATACCCAACACCTTCGCCACTACCGCCCATCTGGAAGACCGAAAGCGGACAGCGGTATCGGGCGTATTTCAATACCGGCCGAACGACAAGGTTGACATTGTTCTGGACGGCTTGTTCACCCGCCTGGATTCACCTTCCAAGGGTTATACACAGTCCTACTACCTGATCGGACGATCATCCACCTGGACAGATGCGACCTTTGAGGGAGCACCAACGGAAATGAACCCGGAGGGGACCATAGTCACCGGGATGACCATGACCGACCTCATCCCGGAGCTGGTCACCATTACGGATCACCGTGTTGTGGACACCTATCAACTGGGTTTGAACGGCGCCTTCGAGGTCACTGACAGCCTGACATTAACCGGCGACATATACGCCTCGAGTGCCACCCGCGAAGCGGGCGGCAAGGACAAGTTCGTTGTTGCCCACGGTGTTGGCGGTGTACCCAATACCGCCACCTTCAGCCTGACACCGGGTGGCCTGCCCAACATTGTGTTTGATTTTGACGAAAGTACCGGTATAGATTCCGTCTCGGATCTTGTTGATGACAGCCAGTTCGGCCCGCACTATTCGCAAACCAATGGCGTTGATATTGATGATAGCGTGGAGGGCGCCTCCCTGGTCGGCAATTGGGAGTTTGACTCGGCCGAGGTGGCAATTCCGTTTATCGGTTTTGAACTGGCATCCGTCGACTTCGGTGTTGTTTACAACGAACGCACAAAAGAGCGCACCAAGTACGACAACCAGCACGCGCGCGCGCTTTATGATTCAGCGCCTTTCACCTTTGACCAAACAGGTGTCAATGTTGTCGAACCCTTTCCGGTTGACGATTTTCTGTCTGACATCTCGGGCAACTTCCCCCGCCAGTTTGTCGGGTTCGACATAGACGCCTACCAGCGAGCGTTGACCGCCGCTGATGCAAACCCCGACATCATCAACCCGGAAACAGGGCTGCCTTATCCCGAAGGTTATTCATTGAATGACCGGCCCCGCTTCAACGCGAACGAATCCTTTGCCGTTACCGAAGAGACAACGTCAGCCTATATCCAGGCGAATCTTTTAAGTGACCACTGGCGAGCCAACCTTGGTTTGCGCCACGTCACCACCGATACGACGTCAACGGGCTGGTTGTGGGAAATAAACCGTATTGATGCGCTGACCGAGTGGGACTATGTTGTTATTCATAACGACCCGGTCGTCATAGCGGAAGAAAACAGCTATTCCAAACTGCTGCCTTCCGCAAACTTCACCTATGAGTTTACCGACAACCTGCAGTTGCGCTTGTCCTACGCCAAAGTCATGGCGAGAGCGTCGCTCAACCAACTGTCAACACAAGTTGATGACTCCGCGGCCACCTGGGGTGAATGGGTAATCAACAATG
>CAZEWY010000104.1:1691-12033 GCA_964515945.1 uncultured Cellvibrionaceae bacterium | reverse complement strand
TCGTGTCGGAGCCTACAGGGATGTATTCACGGCGTTTGCTGAACACTCACCCTGTGCGCCCGGGGACTCTCTTACAGCCCCCTATCGACCTTCATAGATTAAAACTGCTCAATCCAATTTCTTCCACGGCTTCACGCTTACTTCTGTCCGTAATAACAGCAGTGCTGGCCGCGTCGGTCTTGGTCAAGTAAGTCTCAGCAACTCGCTTCAAATCCTCAATGCGCGTTGCCAACACCCTTTCCCTGAATATCTGCTTCAGTTCCCGGGTGCGACCGTGGAGTTCGGACTGAAAGGTGCGCTTGGCTTCGCCGGCGGGGGATTCGGGGCGGTCGATGCCGGATATGGTGCCGAGAATGGCTTCTTCCACGGATTGCCAGCTGTGTTCGCTATTGAGCAGCCAGTCGATGGATTTGTCGAAGTCGTTCAAGGTGTCGGCCAAGCGTGGATCGCGGTAGGAGAAGAAGCGGAAAGCGGCGCTGTCGTTGTTCTGGTTGGCGCCGCCGCCGTAGGCACCGCCTTGTTCGCGCACGACGCGGTGCAAAAAGCCGTTGCGCAGGAAGCTGCCCAGTACCACCAGGGGTGCCGAGTCTTCATGGGACATGGGCACTGTGGGAAAGGCCTTGGCGCAGAAGTTGACCTGGGTGTTGGTGAGCCAGGCCTGGTTGACGCGCTCGCTGACCGGATCCAGGTGAAAATTGTGGAAATTGGTGGAATCGCCAGGACTGGCAAAATGCGAAGCATAATTCTGCTGAAAGCGCGCATGATATTCGGCTTCCGAGATCAGCAGGTACTGGCGCGGCGCGGTCATCACCTGTGCGTGAATCGTCGCCAGTTTTTCGCCCAGTGCTGCCAGCAGGGCGGGTTCGCTCAAGCCTTTGTCCAGATGTTTGAAGGCTGCGGTGCCGGCGATGCCAGCCAGCTCGTGAGAAAGTCGGGTGGCGCCGCACATGCCGGAGCTGGCGGCAAGCATGGCGAGCACATGGCCATTGCCGGTGATGCCCTGTTCGCGCTGGGCGCGCATTTGTGCGATCAGCTCGCGCAATCGGGGCAGCTCGTCAAAGCGTGCCTGAGCGAGGGTTGCCTGCATGAGTTCACAAAGGGCGTCCTGGTTGCGGTTCAGAGCCTTGCCGGATAATGTCAGATAGCTGTTGATGCGCTGCACATCATCCGGGCCACCGCGTACACTGCTGAAGGCCGACAGACTGCCGCAGACTCGGGCCTGCCAACGCTGTACCGCCAGATAGTCCTTATCGCCGATACCCACTTCGGTGAGGCAACTGGTGTAAACCGGCAGCAATTGCAGCAGTTCTGGTGTTAGGTGTGGCAGATCGAAGACAACCTGTTGATAAACGAGGCCGTTGGTGCCGGCGTTGTAGCGGGTCAGGCTGCTCTTGCCTAGGCTGTCCTTTTCGCCAGAAACATACTTTCCCTCCAAAGGCACATCGTCGAGGGTGACTTTCGGCAGAATGCTTTCGTCATCCACCTGGGTCTGGCGCGCCTCCAGGGCCGCTGCCCGTTCAATAATAGATTGTGTCTGCTGTTCGTTCAGCGCGGCCTTGATCTCCGCCAGGCGCTGGGCTTCCGCCTGATCCCGGCGCGCTGCCAGGTGATTGTCGGGGCTCAGTGTCAGGCGTACGCGGTGGGGGTTGTCCAGTAACAGCTTGCGCACCAGTTGCTTGATGAAGCCGGGATCCTGAATATCCTGCCGCAGTTGTGTCAGCACGGGATCTATATTCAGCAGCGCAACCGGGTCGCCGCGATGGGTAGCGGCGGTCAGTGCCGTCATCAACAACTGCAGCCCGTAAGGATAGCTGTCGCCGCCAATTTCCCGCTGGTGCAGCTCCAGTTGATGCAGGGACGCTTCCATATCTTCCAGGGGCAGGCCTTCTTCGGCGACGCGCTCCAGGGTTTCCAGGATCAGCGCCTGAACGGCGTTTTCGCTGCCTTCGGCGCAGCCTTCCAGACCGCAGATAAAGGTCAGTTCCTTCTGGGAATCATCAATGCCGCACAGGGGGGAGGGCGCGGCACCGAGATCGCTGGTTTCCAGGGCCTGGGTCAGGGGTGAGGCGCTGTTGTCCAGCAGCACGCTGGCGAGCAGTTGCGCGCGCATGGCGTCCATAAGCTGGGTGTTGTCGCCCAGCAGCCAGCCCATGATCATGTGGTGCTTTTTATCGCCAGCTTCATTGAGGGGATAGAATTCCTGCACGGCCAGGGGCGCATGGTAGCGCTTCTCGTTGGGGACCTGTATCTGCTTGTCGAGACGGTCAAATTCCTTCAGTGCCCGCTCCTCGAATTTCGCCTGATGATCGGCGGCGGGAATGTCGCCAAAGGTCATGAAGATGGCGTTGCTGGGGTGATAGTGGGTGCGATAAAAGTGCACCAGTTGCTCATAGGTGAGGTCGGGTATGGCATCCGGTTCGCCACCGCTGTTGTGATGGTAGGTATTGGTGGGGAACAGGTATTTGCTGAGTGTCTGATGCAGTTGCGAGGGCACCGAACTCATGGCGCCTTTCATTTCGTTGTAGACTACACCCTTGTAGACCAGCGGCGAATCGCTGTTGCCCGGCTCGGCAAACTCCACCCGGTGACCTTCCTGGGCAAAATCGAGCGGGTCCAGCCGGGAGAAGAAAACCGCATCCAGATAGACATCGAGCAGGTTGTCGAAGTCCTTACGGTTGACGCTGGCAAAAGGGTAGGCGGTCCAGTCGGAACTGGTCATGGCGTTCATGAAGGTGTTCAGTGAACGGCGGGTCATCATGAAGAAGGGATCCCGCACGGGGTAGCGTTTGCTGCCGCACAGGGCGGTATGTTCCAGGATGTGCGCCACGCCGGTGGAGTCGGTCGGTACCGTGCGCAGGGCCACCAAGAAAACATTCTCGGGATTGTCCGACTGGATATGGACGTGCTGCGCGCCGGTTTTCTTGTGCTGGTATTCCTCCACAACAACATTGAGCGATTCGATGGGCTGCGTACGAATGTGCGTAAAAGCGGGGTGGGGCTGTTGCGTGCTTACCGGCATAATGACCTCAGTTGGAGTTACGGCCGTCTCTCGGCCAGGAGCAGCGATTATTGTGCCGCCCGGGACAGACACATTCAACTTTATTCGGGAGTGGCGGCTTCGACCCGTTTGTCATTAGGATGGATTTTTCAAAAACGCGGTAAATATGTCCCTATAGCTCCCGCACGTCATCCCTGACGTGAGGGTTTTGAAAAATCCATCCTAATGCCAAACTCCTACCGTGGCTTGTTCAGCTTCGTCAGCAGTCTGAGACGGTCAAAGAGAAAACAATGGATCGCAATTTTGATGGTATAGCACCGCGTTTCAGGCGCAACATCTACAACAGCGCCAAGGGTCAGTTGCGCCTTGCGGTACTGCGCCGGGATTTTGCAGAGTTTTTGCCCCTTGCCGGAAACTCCCTGAACATTCTCGATGCTGGTGGCGGCCAGGGGCAATTTGCACTGGAGCTGGCCGAGGCGGGGCACCAACTGGTGCTTACGGATATTTCCGGGGAGATGTTGGAATTGGCGCGTGCGAAATCTGCGTCGCTTCCGGTTGAGGTTCAGGATCGGGTGAAAATTGTGCAATCACCGCTGCAGGAATTGAGTTCAACTTTGGTGGGTGTACAGACCTCGGCGGGTGTACAGACCTCATTTGATCTGGTGATGTGCCATGCGGTGATTGAATGGCTGAAGGAGCCGGCGGAGCTGGTGGCGAGTCTGGAGCCCCTGGTGCGTCCCGGCGGCTATTTCTCACTGGTGTTCTATAACCTGAACGGCATGATCTTCAAGAATCTGTTGCGCACCAATTTCAGGAAAATCCAGCAGGAGGATTACACGGGTTTTCGCGGCAGTCTGACGCCGACTCATCCGCTGCGTCTGGAGCAGGTGCGCAGATGGATCGCCGAGGCGGG
Source organism: uncultured Cellvibrionaceae bacterium (assembly GCA_964515945.1). Taxonomy (GTDB): domain Bacteria; phylum Pseudomonadota; class Gammaproteobacteria; order Pseudomonadales; family Cellvibrionaceae; genus CAYQQJ01. The sequence goes on along the minus strand of CAZEWY010000104.1, from coordinate 8,122 downwards.
TCTGGAGGAAATCTGCTGTTCCGGTATTCGCGTTTTTCACGATTACATCTTCAATGCTGAAGATCGTGCCCGGGAACCCGATACCCTGCGGGAAATGGAATTGGCCTTCTCGCGGCAGTTACCTTACCGGGACCTGGGGCGTTACATTCACCTGTTGTGCCGCAAGGGGTGAAGTATCCTCTCTATGAATTTCTCGCGAGCAGTACATCCTTGGCCTGGTTGACGCGGGCGGCGAGGTAGTCGTTGCCGCCCCGGTCCGGGTGGAGCTTCTGGATCAGTTTGCGATGGGCCGCGATGATTTCGTTTCTGTCCGGGTTGCCGTTCAGGCCGAGGATCAGGAGCGCTTCGTCGCGGGTTGGTGACGAAGGGAAGCCGCCGCTGTCCTGGCGATGTCCCTGGCTTTGGCTGTCGTCCTGACTCTTGTTTCGGTAGGCCGTTTCGCCCATGCTGGCGCGCTGCAAAAATACGTGCACCAGGTACCAGGACTTCCGGTCTCTGTCCTGATAGAGGTCGGCGAGTTCCCGCAGTTGCTGAGCGGGCATGGTGTGCAGCGCTTCGCCTTCATGAAGGCCTTTGATGACGACCCCCTGAAGCCGGTTGGTTTTGATAACAAAACGCACTTCAAGGTGCTCGGTGCGAAACACCGCGTCTTGTCCACTGGCGCGCAGCAGTGGCCAGATCCGGAAAAGCAACTGGGTTCCATACCTGGCGCCGGCCAGCAATAGAGCCAGGACGCCGCCTAACCAATGCATGCGGCCGGTGGCTATCCCGACAAGACTGATCACAATCAGTCCACCCACCGCCAGCATCCACCAGAGTCTGGACCGGCGTTCCGGGGGCAGGGCCTGAATGCGTCGGTAGCCATACCAGATGGCGGCGATCACTGCGATTATGAGAATCAGACGAATCAACATGGTGAATATTCGGAATCCCTATCGGCTATTGCCGGTTAACACTTATTATCCGGTAACAATTTATTCCGTAACAATGTCAAGTTGCGCATTGATATTGGTGAAATGATCCGCTTCCTGCTCGAGGCTTGCCCGGGTCAGCGGATGTGCCGCCAGCCAGTCTTCCTCAAAGGTCAGCGTGTATTTTTGACCGTCCCTTTGCAGGTCCGGCAATGCATCCAGATCCTCGCGGCGTCGGTTGAGCAATACAGCCAGGCGCAGGCAGATCATCAGCGGGATAAAGGCGGGCAGGGCGTGATCGTCCAGTTCCGCAAAACGTTCCGGCTTGAGTTTTTTGCGATGCGCGCGCACCAGGTTGGCCAGGATGTACTGCTCATAGCGTCCAAAGCCGGCGAGGTCGCTGTGTCGCAAAATATAGTAGCCGTGGTTATGGTAGCCGGAATGGGAAACGCTGAGGCCGATTTCGTGCAGTTGGGCCGCCCAGGTCAATATTTTTGAACGTGATACACCGGGCAATTCCGGCCCGTTGATCTGTTGCCAGAAATGTTGGGCGCAGTCGGCGACCCGCCGGGCCTGTTGTGGGTCTATGTGGTATTGCTCGAGCAGTTTGTGCACCGTTTCCACGCGGGAGTCCTGATTGCTGAGGCGCCCGATGGTGTCGTAGATCAGTCCTTCTTTGAGAGTGGCGTCGGCCACCTGGATCTTGTCGATCTTGAGCTGGTCAAAGATGGCGGCCAGAATGGCGACACCGGCCGGCAATACGTCCTGACGTGGTTTGGGCACATGGGCGCTGAGCTCCTCGCCCTCGACCAGTTGATTCCAAAGCCTTTCCAAAGAACTGCGGGTGACTACGGCGCCGCCGTCGGCCTCCGTAACCAGATCCGCAATGGTTCTCATTGTGCCGGAGGTGCCATAGGCGGTATCCCAGCCTCGCCGAAGAAAGTTGCGCCTGATTATTTCGAGTTCAGAGCAGGCGGCAACATAAGCCCGGCGCATGGATTTCTCGGTAACGTGATTGCCATTGTTGAAGAAGAATTTTTCGGCGTAGGTGACGCAGCCCAGGGGGAGGCTTTCCATGCTCAGGGGCTCGTATTCAAGGCCTATGACAAATTCGGTGCTGCCGCCGCCTATGTCCACCACCAGTCGCTGGGATCCGTCATGGGCGACGGTGTTGGCCAGGCCGTGATAGACCAGACGCGCCTCCTCGTATCCGGAAATAATCTGGATCGGGCAACCCAGTGTCTTTTCGGCGGCTTTGATGAATTTCCTGGTATTCTTGGCGGTGCGCAGAGTTTTGGTACCCACCGCGCGTATCTGGGTTGCGGGTATGTCCCGCAGGCGTTCGGCAAAGCGGCTCAGGCATTCCAGGGCGCGCTCCTGGGCGGCGGGATCGATGCCTTCCTTGCCCTTCATGCCCCGCGCTATCTGTACCATTTCCTTGACGCGATCGATGGTTTCCACCCGATTCTGATCGACGCGGGCGATCAGCATGTGAAAGCTGTTGGAGCCAAGGTCGACGGCGGCGAAATAGGGGGACTGGGATGAAGGCATAGGCTGGGGAAGTCCGGGAGAAAGCGGTCAGTATACAGTCGTGACGCAGGGGTTAAGCAAGTTTTTTACAGCCGCCATATCAGGAAGCATTGGATAAAGCTGGTAAGCTGCCGGTCTATATTTTCGAGTGTTGGAGTGAGTAAATGCCCGATCCATCGAGCCATGAACGGCAGGCATTCGGCCTGACCATTCTGAAAAACAGCCACAAGGAGATCCGCCGGTTGCGCCGGGAAACCGGGTACCCGAGCATCCATGGCAACAAATTCTGGAAATCGACTTATCTGTTGATGGATTATCTACAGGAGTATCCGCCGAAAAAGGGCGCGCGTATTCTGGAAATCGGCTGTGGCTGGGGGCTGGCGGGCATTTTCTGCGCGAAGGCATTTGGAGCCCGTGTCACGGCTCTGGACGCGGACAAGACAGTGTTCCCCTACCTGCAACTGCACGCACAGCTCAATGGGGTGCAGGTGGACACCTGGCAGCGGCGCTATGAGCAGGTGACCAAGGCGGATTTGGCGGGGTTCGATATGGTGATCGCCGCCGATGTCTGCTTCTGGGACAGCATGGTCAAGCCCCTGTACAACCTCACTCGCCGCGCCGCCCAGGTTGGGCTACGAGTGGTGATGACGGATCCGGGCCGGCCGACCTTTCGCGGCATGGCCGAACTGTGTGTGGAGAAACTCGGCGCGGAATATGACAACTGGTCGGTGCCCCACCCGCACAATGCCTCGGGGCTGGTGGTTGATCTCGCCGCCGAAGAATCGGTCTGACGGGTTCGGGCGGGTTCTTCGGGCAGTCTAAAACCTACTTCAGGAGTGATGTCGTGAACATATTTGACCAAATGATGAGCAAGACAAGGCTGCCCGGCCCCGAAGAAGCACTACCGGGCCGGGCAGAGCCCTTGGTGGTGGAAAACCGGCATTATGTTCTGGGCAAGCCCATCCAGCCGCCTTTCCCGGAAGGCATGGAGCAGGCGGTTTTTGGCATGGGCTGCTTTTGGGGTGCCGAGCGGCTGTTCTGGCAACAGGAAGGCATCTACACCACCGCTGTTGGCTATAGCGGTGGCTATACACCCAACCCCACCTACGAGGAAGTTTGCAGCGGGCAGACCGGCCACAATGAGGTGGTACTGGTGGTTTTCGACCCGCTGTTGATTAGCTACAAGGCACTGCTTCGCCTGTTCTGGGAAAACCACAACCCTACCCAGGGCATGCGCCAGGGCAATGATCGCGGCACTCAATATCGTTCGGCTATTTATTGCTTCAGCAACGCCCAGCAGGCCGAGGCCGAGGCAAGCCGCCAGCGCTACGTGGAGAAGCTGGCGCAGACCAGTGGCGAAATCACCACGGAGATCCAACCCGCCGGTCCTTTTTACTACGCCGAAACCTATCACCAGCAATATCTCGCCAAGAACCCCGGCGGTTATTGCAATATGCAGAGTATCGGGAAAACTGGGTTGCCGCCGCTGTAGGTAATGATGCTGTCGGGTTATGGGCGCCCATAAAAAAGCGCCGGTATTCGGCGCTTTTTCAGGTCAACCAAGGTTTGCTTATGAGGCGCTATTAGAAGTGTACTGACGCTTCCACATAGGGCCCGGCAATAGTCAGGTCGGCTTGCAGGTCATTATTGTCGTCGACGGTCAGGTTCATGCGGCGGTAACCGATGTCCAGACCGAAATCCAGCGCCAGACCATCTGACATGTAACCGATTTTGGCGTTCAGATCGGAAAAGCTGTCGCCGCTGTAGCTGATGGCATTGCCTTCAGCGCCGATGCGCCAGCCGCTGAAGGGCAGGTCGAATTGTGCTTTGACGTAGCCCAGGGGTACCACTTCGGACAGTTCGACTCTTTCTGAATCACCGCTCTCCTGATCTTCCACATAGACAAAACCATCAAAGGCGCGGGCCGTGATGCCTATATCAAAGGTGACCCAATTGTCCAGGATCTCATAATAGAGGGTTCCGTCGGTATGGGTCATATCCAGTTCGGTAAAGACATTAGTTCCCGCAGTATAAGTCTCCTCATCCAGCGTAAAGGTGCTGGTCAGGGTTGATACACCTTCAACCTGGACACCCGTGTGTGCAATTCGAATATTGGGAATCAGGGGAACCGGGTGCTCCAGAGCTGCGTAAAAGTACAGGTTATCGGTGTCGTCCAAATTGAGTTCTTCGACATCGATCGAGTCTGAACCCGCGTCGCCTTCATAGGAAGCCATCCAGTTACCGGCACCGGCATAAATACCGAGTATCGTGTCCGCGTAGGCGCCGCCGGATGCGCCGGCAATCATCAGTGCGATTAAAGTTTTTTTCATGGTTGAACCCTTCCTAGCATCAAGTGAATAAAATTGTTGTGCTTTTAATTGTACTAAATAGCTTTACTAAAGCTGAGTGTTCTTCGTTTTTCAAAAACCTGTGCGAGCTCCGGCTACTGAATCGCTGCTCTCATCGCCCACTGCACTCTTGTAGAATACTTATAGCAGAGAAGATCGCTTTTTGTCTGCTACACCCTTGGCAAAAATGTTTTTTCGGTGGCCATAAGGCTATAAAACGCCTGCGCGGCATTGCTCAGGGAGCGTTTGGCGTGCGTCACAATACCCAATTGCCGTGACAATTCAACGCCGGCAACCTGCAGGCGGCACAGCTGTGAATCCACCAGGGAATCCGGCAGCACGCTCCAGCCGAGGCCGACGGAGACCATCATTTTAATGGTCTCCAGATAATTGGTCGTCATGCTCAATTCCACCGCGAGCCGCTGTCTGTCAAAGCAGGACTTGACCAGCCTGCCCGTATAGGTGCCGAGATCCGGCAGTATGGCCGGGCGCTGACTCAGTTGTTGCAGGGTGACATGGGTGGTCGCAAAGTCGCTTCGGGCACCGGTGACAAACACCAGCGGGTCCTGCCAGAGCACCTCAAGGTGCAGATTTTCGGGAGCTTTGGGCGCCAGGGTGACCACGGCCAGTTCGCAGTCGCCGCGCAAAACCCGTTCATGGGCTTTCTCGGAATCCAGGAAATCGAACTGCAGATTGACCCGCGGGTAGCGGGAAGCGAATTGCCTCAGCAGTGGTGGCAATCGGTGCAGGCCCACGTGGTGACTGGTGGCAACGCGCAAGTCTCCCACCACCTCTCCCGACAGATCGGCAATCACCCGCTTGGTCTCTTCCAGCTCGGCCAGAATCCGCTGTGCCCGGGGCAGCAGCACCTGCCCGGCTTCAGTCAGTTGAATACTGCGGCCAATGCGGTCAAACAGCTGATAGTCGAGCAGAGCTTCCAGGGCGGCAATGCGTTTGCTCACCGCCGGTTGGGTGAGGTGCAACTGCTGCGCGGCCAGGGAGAAGGAGCGCAGCTCCGCCACCACCAGGAAGGCTTTCAGGGATTCGGTGTCCATAAAAATCAGTTTATACATTCCTATAAGGAATGCAATAAATAAAAATAATGAATTTGAGTTATTGTTTTGCACCCAGTAAAATGACTTTTCTGCGATGCCAATTATTCTGAGTCGAGGTAGCAAAATGGCCGGCAAGACACTTTACGACAAATTGTGGGACGCCCATCTGGTGACCGAGCGGGATGACGGCTCCGCGCTTATCTATATCGACCGACACATAGTCCATGAAGTGACGTCTCCCCAAGCCTTTGAAGGCCTGCGTCTGGCTGGCCGCAAGCCCTGGCGGGTGGATAGCGTGGTGGCAACGCCGGATCATAATGTGCCCACCACCTCCCTCGAGCGTTCCTCCGGCGTGGAAGGCATCGCCGATCCCGTTTCGCGGATTCAGGTACAGACCCTGGACGACAACTGCGACGAATTGGGCATCCTTGAATTCAAGATCAACGATCAGCGTCAGGGTATCGTCCACGTGGTCGGCCCGGAATCCGGTGCCTGTTTGCCCGGCATGACCATCGTCTGTGGCGATTCCCACACCTCCACCAACGGCGCCCTGGGAGCTCTGGCCTTCGGCATAGGTACCAGTGAAG
>CAZEWY010000104.1:0-1681 GCA_964515945.1 uncultured Cellvibrionaceae bacterium | reverse complement strand
GGTGGCCAAGAAAATGAAGAATATGCTGGTGCGGGTTGACGGTGAACTCGGCCCCGGTGTAACGCCGAAAGATGTGGTATTGGCCATTATCGGCAAAATCGGCACCGCCGGTGGAACCGGATATGCCATTGAATTTGGGGGTGACGTGTTCCGCTCCATGTCCATGGAGGGCCGTTTGACAGTCTGCAACATGGCCATTGAAGCGGGCGCCCGCGCCGGCATGGTCGCCGTTGATCAGATCACCCTGGACTACGTCAAGGGTCGCGCCTTTGCGCCAACCGATGAACAGTGGGACGCTGCCGTGGCGGAATGGCGGCAACTGCACAGCGACGCCGACGCGGAATTCGACCGCGTGGTGGAGTTGCGCGGAGAAGACATCGAACCCCAGGTTTCCTGGGGAACTTCGCCGGAAATGGTGGGGCCCGTGGGTGGCCGCGTACCGGACCCCGCGCAGGAATCAGACCCTGTCAAACAATCCGGTATAACCCGTGCGCTGGAGTATATGGGGTTGAAGGCCGGGCAGGCGATTGAGGATATCCATCTGGACCGCGTCTTTATAGGCTCCTGCACCAACTCCCGCATCGAGGACCTGCGCGCGGCAGCCGCCGTGGTCAAGGGCCGCCGCAAGGCGGATTCGGTGAAGGAGGCCATAGTCGTGCCGGGTTCCGGGGTGGTGAAAGCTCAGGCTGAAAAAGAAGGGTTGCACACCATCTTTACCGACGCCGGTCTGGAGTGGCGCGAACCCGGCTGCTCCATGTGCCTGGCCATGAACGCGGACAAGTTGGGGCAGGGCGAGCACTGCGCTTCAACATCCAACCGCAATTTCGAGGGGCGTCAGGGCTACGGCGGCCGCACCCATCTGGTGAGCCCGGCCATGGCTGCCGCTGCGGCGGTGACGGGACATTTTATCGACGTGCGCAAACTGGTTTGAAGGTGACACTATCATGAGAAAATTTACGCAATTGACAGCTCTGGTCGCCCCTATGGACCGCGCCAACGTGGATACGGATCTGATCATTCCCAAGCAGTTTCTGAAATCCATCAAGCGCACCGGTTTCGGCCCCAACCTGTTTGACGAGTTGCGCTATCTGGACTCGGGCGAGCCGGGCAAGGACAACAGCCAGCGCCCCTTGAATCCGGATTTCGCACTCAACCAGGCGCGCTATCAGGGCGCCAATATTTTGCTGGCGCGCAAGAACTTCGGCTGTGGCTCCAGCCGCGAACATGCGCCCTGGGCCTTGGAAGAGTTTGGTTTCCGCAGCATAATCGCGCCGAGTTTTGCGGATATCTTCTACAACAACTGCTTCAAGAATGGTGTTCTGCCCATCGTGCTGGACGAGAAAATTGTCGATCAACTGTTTCAGGAAATGTATGCCGACGAGGGCTATCAACTGACGGTGGATCTGAAAGAGCAGCAGGTGGTGACGCCGAGCGCTGAAAGTTTCAGCTTTGACGTGGATGAATTCCGCAAGCATTGTTTGCTGGAAGGGTTGGATGACATCAGTCTCACTCTGAAAGATGAGGCTGCTATTCGGGCGTATGAAGAGAAACGTCGTCGGGCTGCACCTTGGCTATTCTCGGTCTCGGTTGCTTCTTAGTTGGTTATGGATATAAGGTTTGTCGCTTCGTAAGAGGGGTGCGGCGCTGCCGCGTGAGAATTTCTGAAAACGCCGTAAACCCA
>CAZEWY010000103.1:11267-12049 GCA_964515945.1 uncultured Cellvibrionaceae bacterium | reverse complement strand
CACGTTGCCGCGCACATCCTTCGTGGGATCGAGATCGGGCTCCTGTGGGAGATAGCCGATCTTCGTCCCGGCCGCTGCCCATGCTTCGCCCTGAAAATCCTGATCCACGCCGGCCATGATGCGCAGCAGCGTCGATTTGTCGGCGCCGTTCAGACCCAGTACACCAATTTTGGCGCCGGGGAAGAAGGAGAGCGAAATGTCTTTCAGGATCTCGCGTTTGGGGGGCACAACCTTGCCCACGCGGTTCATGGTGTAAACGTATTGCGCCATTGGGCGTAAACCTCACAAGGGTTGAAGATGGGCGCAAGTTACCGAAACTTGCCGGGGAATTCAATTGATGTAGCCGCTATTATAGTGTTCCTGAAGTACCTCCCGATGTCCCAATGGTGTACAATTCTGCCTCTTTTTTCGCACATTGAGCCCGCCGAGGAAACCGATGTTTGACAAGTCTTTGACCATAGCTGATTTTGACCCGGAAATCTGGGGCGCCATTGAGCAGGAAGGCCGCCGTCAGGAAGAACACATTGAGCTGATCGCCTCCGAAAACTACACCAGCCCCCTGGTGATGGTGGCTCAGGGCACCAAACTGACCAACAAGTATGCGGAAGGCTATCCCGGCAAGCGCTACTACGGCGGCTGTGAATATGTCGATACGGCGGAAGCCCTGGCAATTGAGCGCGCGAAGCAGTTGTTCGGCGCTGATTACGCGAATGTGCAGCCTCACTCCGGTTCCCAGGCCAACTCCGCTGTTTACCAGGCGTTGCTGAACCCTGGTGAGACGG
>CAZEWY010000103.1:0-11257 GCA_964515945.1 uncultured Cellvibrionaceae bacterium | reverse complement strand
CTGGCTCACGGTGGCCACCTGACCCACGGTGCCAAGGTGAATTTCTCCGGCAAGATGTACAACGCGGTGCAATACGGTCTGAACCCCGAAACCGGCGAAGTGGACTACGAGGAAGTGGCCCGTCTGGCTCGCGAACACAAACCCAAGATGATCGTTGCCGGGTTCTCGGCCTACAGCCAGATTATGGATTGGCAGAAATTTCGCGATATCGCCGATGAAGTGGGGGCCTACCTGATGGTGGATATGGCCCATGTGGCCGGTCTTGTGGCGGCGGGTGTTTATCCCTCTCCAGTGCAGATTGCCGACGTGACGACCTCCACCACCCACAAGACCCTGCGCGGTCCGCGCGGCGGCCTGATCCTGGCCAGGGCCAACGAAGCCATAGAGAAAAAGCTCAATTCGGCGGTTTTCCCCGGCGGCCAGGGCGGCCCCCTGATGCACGTGATCGCGGCCAAGGCCATCTGCTTCAAGGAAGCCATGAGCGATGACTACAAGGTGTATCAGCAGCAGGTGGTCAAGAATGCAAAGGCCATGGCCAAAACCTTTATCGAGCGCGGTATCAAGATAGTCTCCGGCGGCACCGAAGACCATTTGATGCTGGTGGACCTGATCGGCAAGGAATATACCGGTAAAGATGCCGATGAAACCCTTGGCCGCGCCAATATCACGGTCAACAAGAACGCCGTGCCCAATGATCCCCGTTCACCCTTCGTGACCAGCGGTCTGCGTGTGGGTACTCCGGCCGTTACCACTCGCGGCTTTGGCGAGGCGGAGTGTGTTCAGTTGACTCACTGGATGTGCGACCTGCTGGATGCCCTGGAAAATGGCAACGCCGATCAGGTTATCGAGGACGTAAAAGGAAAAGTGCTGGATATCTGCGGCAAATTCCCCGTATATGGCGCTTAATCTTTACCCTTTACAATGGGAAGCACCGAGAGCTCCGGCTTTTGGTGCTTTTGTTACCTGAGGGTAAAACGGAGCGCCCCCACCTCATGAATGGTCTTTTCGCGACAATACGTCCCTGTAGCTCCCTCGCAGTACCTTATCCCGCAAGGTGTCCGAATGAGTGTTAACAGGTCCTTGTTTTGTCACCAAGGAAATTGCCGTGAAAAAAAATGCCATCTGGCATGCCCATAAAATATCTCGTCAACAAAGAGAAACCTTAAATGGACACCGTTCGTGTTTACTGTGGTTTACCGGGCTAAGTGGTTCGGGAAAATCCACGGTAGCCGGTCTTGTGGAGGAACATCTGCATGGGCTGGGCAAGCGAACCTACCTGCTGGATGGTGACAATGTACGCAAAGGTATGAACCGGGATTTGGGGTTCAGTGACCTGGACCGTATAGAAAACATTCGTCGTATTGGAGAAATGTCCAAGTTATTTGTGGATGCGGGGATCATTACTATATCGGCGTTTATTTCGCCGTTTCTGGCCGAACGCACAAGCGTCCGCAAGTTGCTGGGGAAGGATTTCGTCGAAATCTATGTGGATACTCCCCTGGCAATCTGCGAACAGCGCGACCCAAAAGGTTTATACAGGGAAGCGCGGCAGGGGAAAATTACGAACTTCACCGGCATAGATTCACCCTATGAGCCACCCGAGAGCCCGGAAATACATATCCATAATAGCCGGTTAAGCCCGGATGCGGCTGCGCGGCAGGTTGCCGTCTACCTTAAGGATAATAACTACATATAACGCGCTGATCGAGACTGGCCCCAAGTCTGGGTAAAACAGGTGGTACCGGTATGCGTACAGCACTTAACAATTAGCGCTGGCGCGACCCCATGTATTACGTGATGTCTCCTTGTCACAAGCTCAGCCGATTGAGCGGCAACACTATTGAAGCGGCCGGACTGGCTATTGCGGGTTAAAATGCGCCACATCAGACGGTGGACGTACCACCGTTGTCAGCCCATATTATGGTAATATGCCCGCAATTTTCGGGCTTTCGCGCTCATTTCTGGGCAATTAAGTCGCCAACCTGACCCAGAGTGCAACTTATGCATTGTCCCTTTTGCAATCAAGCCGACACCAAGGTCATAGACTCGCGCCTTGTCGCCGATGGATCCCAGGTGCGACGCCGGCGGGAGTGCCAGAGCTGCCGCGAGCGCTTTACGACTTTCGAAGGTGCCGAGCTGGTAATGCCTCGCGTGATCAAGCAGGACGGCACGCGAGAGCCCTTCGACGAGCAGAAACTGCGTAATGGCTTTCAACGCGCCCTGGAAAAGCGGCCGGTCAGCGTGGAGAACATAGAATCCGCCATTAGCAGCGTTAAGCATTATTTGCAGACCCTGGGGGAGCGCGAAGTCAAATCCTTGGTTATCGGTGAAAAGGTAATGGAACTGTTGCGCGGCCTGGATACGGTCGCCTACGTGCGTTTTGCCTCCGTGTACCGCAGCTTCAAGGACCTGAGTGAGTTCCGCGAGGAAATTGACCGTCTGGAAAAAATACCCGCCAAGAGTGCCGCACTGACGCCGTCCGAGGGTGAGTCAGAGATTGATTCTCCCGGTTAACCCGCTTACTGAGTCACCCATGACACAGATATCCATCGCCGACAGAGAATTCATGGCGCGCGCACTACAGCTTGCCGAGCGCGGCCTTTATACTACAACGCCGAATCCCCGCGTCGGCTGTGTGCTGGTGGACCCGATCAGCGGGCACATTCTGGGCGAAGGTTTTCACCGCAAGGCTGGCGAAGGCCACGCCGAAGTTAATGCCCTGCAGGCCGCCGGGGGTGCAGCCCGCGGGGCCACCGCTTACGTTACTCTGGAGCCATGCAGTCACACGGGCAAGACCGGCCCCTGTAGCGATGCGCTGGTTGCCGCTGGTGTCGCCCGTGTCGTCTACGCCATGGAGGACCCCAACCCGACTGTGGCCGGGCGCGGCGTGGCGCGTTTGCGCGCAGCGGGTATTCAGGTTGACGGCCCCCTGATGCAAGCACAGGCCGAAAGGCTCAATCCGGGTTTTATCAAGCGCATGCGTACCGGCTTGCCCTGGGTGCATTGCAAACTGGCCATGAGCCTGGACGGTCGCACCGCCATGGCCAGCGGCGAAAGCCAGTGGATTACCGGCCCCTGTGCACGGGCCGATGTGCAACGTTTGCGCGCCCGCAGTTGCGCCATAGTCACCGGCGTGGAAACCCTGCTGCGCGACCAGCCCGCGCTGACGGTGCGGGACCCGGCCATCGATATGCTCGGGCGCCAGCCGCTGCGGGTCATCGTTGACAGCCGGCTGCGTTCACCGGCGGATGCCAGTATTTTTCGGCAGCCTGGACGCGCCTTTGTGGCGAGTGCCGAGGCCTCTGTGGTCGGCAAATACGATTCCGCAATCGGCATGTGGCATTTGCCCGGCAGTGAAGGCCGCGTGGATTTGCATCGGTTATTGCGGAAACTTGCCGCGGAAGAAGCCTGCAATGAAGTCATGATCGAAGCCGGCCACACATTGGCGGGCAGCTTTATGGCGGAAAATCTGGTGGACGAATTGCAGGTCTATATGGCCGGAATCCTGCTCGGCAATCTGGCGAAACCGCTATTGGAATTGCCCTTTACAACCATGTCCCAGCGCCGCCGTCTGCGCATAACCGACATTCGCGCGCTCGGCGAGGACTGGCGCATTACGGCACGGCCCGAGCAAGGCCCCGATCAAGGATCGCCATCGACCGCAAACGCCGGGTGAAGGTCCGGGAGGAAAGCATGTTTACAGGTATTATCGAAGCCGTGGGGCGAATTGTTACTGCGGAAAAACGCGGCGGCGACCTGCGCCTGCGGGTGGCCGCGCCGGATCTGGCATGGCAGGATGTGCAACTGGGCGATTCCATTGCCACCAATGGCGTATGCTTGACCGTGGTTGATTTGCCCGGTGACGGTTTTTGGGCCGATGTATCCAACGAGACTCTGGCGATGACCACGGTGGGTAATTGGCAGCCTGGGCAAAGTGTCAATCTGGAAAAGGCGCTTATGCCGAGTTCCCGTCTGGGCGGTCATATTGTCAGCGGTCATGTCGACGGTATTGGCGAAGTCCTCGAACGCCACGGTGACGCCCGGTCCGAACGCTTCCGCATCAGGGCGCCGGACGCGCTCGCGCGTTATATAGCCCACAAGGGATCAATTACCGTGGATGGCACCAGCCTCACGGTCAACGCCGTGGACGGCGCCTGCTTTGAACTGAATATCGTGCCTCACACTCTGGAGCACACGGTCATCGGCGGCTACAGTGCGGGAACCGGGGTGAATCTCGAAGTGGATGTGATTTCCCGCTATCTGGAGCGCTTGCTGCTGGGTGACAAGGCGGCGCAGGCGGGCGCTGCGACAGGCGGAAGTCTGACCCCGGCCTTTCTGGCCGAACATGGCTTTAGCCGATAGCATTTTCGGTCATTGCAGGTTTTACGATCACTCGGAATTCAGATTATTGGAATAAAGGGCACTATGGACTTAAACAGTACCGAAGAGATTATCGATGAAATTCGCCAGGGTCGAATGGTGATTCTGCTGGACGATGAAGATCGGGAAAATGAGGGCGACCTGATTATGGCCGCGGAACAGGTGCGGCCGGAGGATATTAATTTCATGGCGCGCTATGCGCGAGGCCTGATCTGTCTGACACTGTCGCCCGAGCGCTGCCGCCAGTTGGACCTGCCGTTGATGGTGCAGGACAACCGCGCGGCCCACGCCACCAATTTCACCGTATCCATCGAAGCGGCCGAAGGCGTTACCACCGGCATTTCCGCCGCCGACCGCGCGCGCACCGTGCGCGCTGCCGTCAGCCGCGACGCCACACCGCGCGACATAGTGCAGCCGGGTCATATCTTCCCGCTGATGGCCCAGCCCGGCGGCGTACTCAGCCGCGCCGGACACACCGAGGCTGGCTGCGACCTGGCGCGCCTGGCGGGCTTTGAACCCGCGGCGGTGATCGTTGAAGTCATGAACGAAGATGGCACCATGTCCCGCCGTGCCGACCTGGAAGCCTTCGCGCAAGAACACAAGCTCAAAATCGGCACTATTGCCGACCTTATTCACTATCGGGCCGTCAACGAAAAAACCGTGGTGTGCATCAATCACCGCCGGGTCCGGACGCTGTACGGTGAATTCGAACTGCGCACCTATAAGGATCAGGCGCGCAATGAATACCATTTCGCGCTGGTCATGGGCGAGGTCAAGCCTGACGAACCGACGCTCGTTCGTGTGCATGTGGGCAATACCGCCCGCGATGTGCTGGGTATCCTGCGCACAGATGACGAACATCCCACTAACTGGACTTTCCACAGCGCCATGGAGCGGGTCAAAGCCGAAGGCAAGGGTGTGGTGGTACTGATCTGTCACAACGAAACCACGGAAGACATTGAGGAAAGCATCGACTGGTTGCTGTCCGGCAAGCAGCGCCGCCCCAGCCAGGACCTGGTCTACAAACAGACCGGCGCCGGCTCACAGATCCTGCGGGATATAGGGGTTCATAAAATGCGCCTGATGAGCACGCCTCTGAGATATACCGCCATCTCGGGCTTTGATCTTGAGGTGACGGAGTATGTGGAGAATTAGCGGCGAGCTAAGGGAAAAGGGAAAAGGGAAAAGGGAAAAGGGAAAAGGGAAAAGGGAAAAGACGGGCGATTGAATTTATGAGCTTGAATTTGACCTGAGGCGTCGGCAAGCGTAAACGGGAAATGCAGGTGTAGGAAATTTTTTGCGGAACGGGGGGCACCATTCTTTTCCCTTTTCCCTTTTCCCTAATTTATTCAAAAAGAGAGAAAAACTATGAAAAAAATTGAAGGTGATTTCAAGCAGGTGGGCGGCAGATACGTTTTGCTGGTGAGCCGCTGGAACAGTTTTGTGGTGGAACATCTGAAAGAGGGTGCGCTCGACACTTTGTCCAGACACGGTGTTGATGAGAAGAACATTGACGTGGTTTACGCGCCGGGGGCTTTTGAATTTCCACTGGTGGCACAAAAGCTGGCGCAGGCTGGAAACTACGATGCGATTGTGGCCTTGGGGGCGGTGATTCGCGGCGGTACACCGCACTTCGATTATGTTGCCGGGGAGTGCACCAAAGGTCTGGCTCAGGTTTCCCTGAACACCGGTGTTCCCATTGCCTTTGGTGTGCTCACGGTCGACAACATTGAACAGGCCATCGAAAGGTCCGGCACCAAGGCGGGCAACAAGGGCGCCGAAGCCGCTGCAACAGCGATCGAGATGGTGTCATTGTTGGGCAAATTATGAGTCTTGTGAGTCCATACTCGAAAACTGGATTAGAGTACTCTCAACCGAGATTGAATTATTTATGAGCGTTTCCCCTGCTGCACGCAGTAAAGCCCGGCATTACATCATGCAGGCGTTGTATCAATGGCATATGTCCGGCAACTCCCTCAATGTGATCGAGGCGGAGTTCCACACGGACAACAACATGGCCAAAGTGGATACTGAATATTTTCACGAGATGTTGCACGCCATCCCGGCGAATCTCGAAGCGACCGATGATGACTTCAAGCCGTTTCTGAAAGGCTTGACGCTGCAACAGCTCGACCCCATCACCCTCGCGCTATTGCGCCTCGCGACTTATGAAATGCGCCACCGCATCGACGTGCCTTACAAGGTCGTGATCAATGAGGCGGTCAACCTCGCCAAGAAATTCGGAGCGGCGGACAGCCACAAATTTATCAACGGCGTGCTCGACCGGGTGGCCGACAAATTGCGAGGCGTGGAAGTCTCTGCTGTTCGGGCCAAAAAATAGCCCGATTGACTCAAAGGGTTCGCCGAGATTTATGACTGAATTTGATCTGATCAAACGCTTCTTCCATCATCGTAGCGGTGCGCCGAGCATCGTTCTGGGAGTGGGTGACGACTGCGCGCTTCTGCAACCGCCCGAGGGCGAGCAGCTCGCCATGTCCATCGACACCCTGGTGGCGGGTGTGCATTTTCCGGCCGATGCCGAGCCGGCTCTGATCGGTGAACGGGCCTTGCGGGTAGCCCTGAGCGATTTGGGGGCCATGGGTGCCAAACCCCTGTGGTTTACCCTGGCATTGACCCTGCCTGAAGCTGATGAAAATTGGCTGGAGGCCTTCAGTGGTGGACTCATGAACGCAGCCGGTGTGTATGGGTGCAGTCTGATCGGTGGTGATACCACCCGTGGCCCCCTGACCATCAGCATTCAGGTTCACGGCAGCATCAGCCCTGGCCGGGCTTTGCGTCGCGATGGCGCGCGCCGGGACGACCTGGTGTACGTGACCGGCGACCTGGGTGACGGCGCCGCGGCACTGGCGGTGATCAATAAGGAGTTGCAGGTGGGCAATGCGGCCAATGCCTACCTGATGGATCGCTTTTATCGGCCTCGCCCCCACATTCGAACCGGAGAGCTATTGGCGGGCGTGGCATCATCCGCCATCGATATTTCAGACGGCTTCCTGGCGGATCTTGAGCATATTTGCAAAGCCAGTAAAGTCGGCGCCGCCATTGATGTGGGCCGTCTGCCTGTATCGGAAGTGGTCATGGCGAAGGCGACACAGGAGCAGCGCGAGTCCTGGGCACTCACGGGTGGTGACGATTATCAACTATGCTTCACAGTACCGCGAAAAAAAGCTGGCCTTGTCCAGACCTGGATCGACAATAAATCCCTCGGCGCGACCCTTGTCGGGAAAATTGTCGAGCAGACGGAAGTGCGGTGTTTTAAGGATGGCCGCCCATATTCCGCAGGCAGTGCATCAGCGAGAGGATATCAGCACTTTGGAAGTCATTAGCAAACTCAATTTCAACTATTTGTTGAAACGGCCACTGGCGCTCCTGGCTTTTGGTTTTGGCAGCGGTTTGTCGCCGGTCATGCCGGGCACTCTGGGTACTCTGGTGGCGGTACCTCTGTACCTGCTGTTGATGCATTTACCCCTGGAACTTTATACAACATTTGTCGGCATAGCGGCTTTTGTCGGCGTCTATATCTGCGGCCGCACCAGTAGTGACCTGGGTGTTCACGACCATTCGGGCATCGTCTGGGATGAATTCGTCGGCTACTGGATTACCATGGCCGCCGCTCCCCCGGGCTGGTATTGGCTTGTGCTGGGTTTTATCATTTTTCGCATTATCGATATCGTAAAGCCCTGGCCGATCAGTCTTGCTGACAGACACGTTCACGGCGGTTTCGGTATCATGCTCGATGATGTCCTGGCGGGTTTTGGTGCCTTTGCCTGCCTGCAGGCGGCCAGTTTTTTCTGGTCGTGATTCGGCTATTGATTGGCTATTTGACGGGAGAAATCAGCAATGGGGCGCGGAATCCATGCTCAACAACTGCTGCTGATGGTGCTGCTGTTATGCTGTCTGCCCCAGGCGCAGGCGGCGGATATCCTGGTAAAGGCCTTGTTCAAGGATAATGCAATTATTGAGGTGGATGGCGAACGCAAGCGGTTAAAAAAAGGCGACAGCTTTGCCGGGGTCACGCTCCTGAGCGCAGACAGTGAAAAAGCGGTGGTGGAAATAGAAGGCGAGCGCAAAACATTGCGCGTCGGGCGCCGGATCGGCACCAACTATCGCGATCCCGAAAAGACCACTGTGCGAATCAACCGCCATCAGGGTGGCCATTTTTTTACGCCGGGCCGGATCAACAATCGGCCCGTGACTTTCCTGGTGGACACCGGGGCGACCAGCATTGCCATGAATTCCGGGATAGCGCATGAGTTGGGGATCAGTTATAGCGACGGCGAGCGGCACATGGTGCAGACCGCGAGTGGCATGGTGCAGGCTTACCGGGTGATTTTGAGCAGTGTTTCAGTGGGCTCCCTGACCCTGCACAATGTCGAGGCGGGTGTTCTGGAAGGTTTGTTTCCGACGCAGATTCTGCTCGGCAACAGTTATCTGAATCGCGTTAATATGCAGGTGGACGATGGTGTCCTTGTGCTGCAGGCTAAATTTTGATGTTTGAAACCCGGGGTTGTCAGTGACAGTAAAATATATCGAATCGTCCAAATTGCCGACCTCCATGGGTATGTTTGCCATGCACGGCTTTTGCGAGAGTGGAGCTGACAAAGAGCATGTGGTTCTCACCATGGGCGACATCTCCGGCGATGCGCCGCTGCTGACGCGCATTCATTCCGAATGCCTGACCGGCGATGCGCTCTTCAGCTTGCGCTGCGACTGCGGCGCGCAGTTGCAGTCCGCCATGCACCGTATTGCGATTGAGGGACGCGGTGCCATTTTCTACCTGCGTCAGGAGGGGCGCGGTATCGGCCTCATCAACAAAATCCGCGCTTATCATCTGCAGGACAAGGGCGCCGATACCGTGGAGGCCAATGAAGAGCTGGGTTTCGGCGCCGACATGCGCGACTACTCCATCCTGAAACCCATGTTCGAACATTTTGGCATCAAGCGCATCAAGTTGCTGACCAACAATCCCCGCAAGATCAAAGCCCTGGAAGATCTGGGTATTCAAGTGACCGAGCGCCTCGCCCACGCCTCGGGCCGCAATCCACATAACCAATACTATCTCGATACCAAACGCGGCAAACTGGGGCACCTGTTTGATGTCATTGAGCAGGACGACGACGTAGAGTAGGTCGTAACCCCACATCGTGGAGCAACCGGCGGGAACATCATTGGCGGGTGTGGAGTCTGATAGCAGATTGACCTTATGATCTGCGAGGAGCCCCCTCATGCCCTATTCCGCCAATCGCGAACTTCCTGAGAGCGTATCCAGCAATCTACCCAGCCACGCGCAGACAATCTACCGCAAGGCATTCAACAGCGCCTGGGATGAGTACGAAGATCCCGAAGACCGGCGTGGACATGCATCCCGTGAAGAGACCTCCCACCGTGTTGCCTGGAGCGCTGTCAAAAAGGAATACCACAAGGATGACAGAGGTGAGTGGGTGCGGGATAATCACTGATGTCCAGGTCGAAGGTGGCTTCAATTAACGGAGCCACAACCATTGAAGCCAACGATGATGTTCCCGTACAAGGAAACCAGGGTGACTCTATGTGCAATCATCTCCACCTCACTTCCATCGAATCCTGTTTAACATTCACTCCCATGCGCCGCATGTTGTTGTGGCTGAGCCTGGCGGCAATTGCCGGGTGCAGTGGTAGTGATAAATCGACCCCAGAGCCGGAAGCCGGCGCGGCACCCGCGGCGACTACAACAATGGATTCTGCACCGACAACGGATCCCGTACCGACACCGCCGCCCAATGCTCCCGAACAGACGCCCGCCTTTCCGGAACAGACCCGGGCACCCCTGGCGGATTCCGGTGTAAATCTCCAGGTCACGGAAGTTGCCGGTGATCTATCCCATCCGTGGGCCATTGAATTTCTTCCGGACGGTCGGCTTATCATGACGCTGCGGTCGGGGGAACTGCTGATAGTCTCCAGGCAGGGCGAAGTCTCTGAACCCATCACCGGTGTTCCCGAAGTGGATACCCGTGGCCAGGGCGGTCTGCTCGATGTGGCTCTGAGTCCCAATTTTGGTACGGATCGCCTTGTGTATTTCAGTTATGCCGAGCCCCGTGCCGACGGTGAAACCGGCACGGCCGTGGCTCGCGGACGACTGTCCGAGGACGGCAGACAACTGCAAAATGTCGAGGTGATTTTCCAGCAGCAGCCATCCTGGGATTCCACGCTTCATTACGGATCGCGTCTGGTCTGGGACAACGACGGGTTGCTCTACGTTACGCTGGGCGAGCGCTCGTTGCCCGAACCGAGGCAGTTGGCCCAGCAACTGGATGCTCATTTGGGCAAGGTTGTACGAATCAATGCCGACGGAAGCATCCCCGCTGATAATCCATTTGCCAGCGGCGAACAGGGCCTGCCGGAAATCTGGTCCTATGGCCATCGCAACATTCAGGGTGCGGATCTCCATCCTGAAACCGGACGGCTCTGGACCATCGAACACGGCCCCAAGGGTGGCGATGAACTCAATGCCCCCGAAGCAGGTAAAAATTACGGTTGGCCAATCATTACCTATGGCGAAGATTATTCCGGTGAACCTATTGGCGACGGCATTACCAGCAAGCCCGGAATGGAACAGCCACTGTACTATTGGGACCCGGTCATCGCGCCCGGCGGCATGCTGTTTTATGAAGGCGTCATGTTCCCCGAATGGCAGGGAAACCTGTTGATTTCGTCTCTCAACCCCGGCGGGTTGGTGCGAATTCAGTTGGATGGTGTCCGGGTGACAGGAGAAGAGCGCTTTCTGCCCGACGTCGGCAGGGTGCGGGACGTCAAGCAGGACGCGGAAGGCGGCCTCTGGGTTGTTACCGATCATAATAATGGGCGTCTGTTGCATGTGACG
>CAZEWY010000102.1:0-12071 GCA_964515945.1 uncultured Cellvibrionaceae bacterium | reverse complement strand
CGTTGACAGATGTTTCTGCCTTAAATGCGGGACCCGCTTGTATAATCACGTATCGTCCGCAGGCAGGCTTGCCTTGGTTGTTGCCACTCTCCAGACAGATGAGGTTCTACATCCTGTAGCACATTGCAATACCGAGTCGAAGTGCTCCTGGTACAAGATAAATGACGAGCTTCCTCAGTTTTTGAAGGCACCGAGTCCGGCCGAATTAAAGGAACTGTGAAAGCCATCGTGTTCCCCGAGATTTTTTACTAATTTAGACTTTTAAAATGCCGTGGCATTGACAAATATCTGAGATATTACAGGAGCGACTGTGTTACGTATTCTAGCCTATTGTGTGATTTTTTTGGGATTGACATCCTGTCATAAATCATCGAATGACAGTGACCCTGCTCAACCGCCAGCTACTTCACCAACTCCAACTCCTACTGATTCGTCCACGCCAGCACTGACGCTGGAACTGGAGCCCAATGATAACCCATTGTTAGCACCGGAACTGCCATCAGTCAGTTTGACTGGCGGAACAAAAATTCACGGGATCAACTTCGGGCCGTTTGTTCGGGAAGGCAGCGCGCCGGGTGCAACGGACTTGAGCGAAAGTGAGTTGACGAACTTGTTAACCAACCTCGCGCCCTATACCGAATGGGTGAGAACTTACGGAACCAATAACGGCCAGGATAAAATCGGCGAAATTGCGCATAGTTTGGGATTGTCTGTGGCCATGGGTGCATGGTTGGATGCCGATCTCCCCACCAACACAACTCAAATAAACGATGTTATTGCTCTGGCCAAAGCCGGTCATGCCGACATGGTGATCATTGGCAGCGAGGTTCTTCTGGCAGGTTCTCTGTCGGAAAGCGACCTAGTTGCTTATATCGATCAGGCAAAAGCCGCTTTGCCTGATTGGGATATCGCCTGTGCCGAGGAAATTGGCGCAATGATGAATGCGTTGTTATGGCAGGACGCCTGTGATATCTGGTTAGTCAATATTTATCCATTCTGGCAGGGGGTCAATATCAATCAGAGCGTCCGGAGTATGCATAAACAATATGCAGATCTGCTGGCAATGGCAGATGGTAAGCCGGTAATTATCAGCGAAACTGGCTGGCCATCCGGTACGAGTGACCGTGTCGGCATGGGCGATGCGCTTCCGACACCGGAAAACGCGGCTTATTATTTCCTGAATTTCATCAGTTGGGCAGAAGCCAATGACGTAGACTATTTCTATTTCGAAGCTTTTGACGAACCCTGGAAAGAAGAATTGGGCTTCGGTAGCCACTGGGGTGTTTGGGACAGGTTTCTGAACTTAAAGCCTGGCATGGAACTGGTGTTCAACGGTTTTTCTCATAGTGACAACTGGAGCGATTAAGGTAGCTCCATGTCAAACCATAAAAAGGATAACGACAGCCAAGGCTCCGATACCCATTTTTCATATTGTACCAACCATTATTGCCAGAGACTGAAACCCTACCTACAGTAAAGCACGCTCTACATGCGCAATCGGCCGGCCGCTATGGCGACCCCGCCATCATAAAGCCTAGGCCGGGTCTATTCGACTAACACCGCCCATATAAGGCTGCAAAACCTCAGGAATATCGACACTGCCGTCCGCTTGCTGATTGTTTTCCAGCACGGCCAGCAAGGTGCGCCCTACTGCCAGTCCGGAGCCGTTGAGCGTGTGCATAAGCTCGGGCTTGCCGGTTTCCGGATTGCGGAAACGGGCCTTCATGCGGCGCGCCTGGAAGTCGCGGAAGCTGCTGCAGGAGGAGATTTCGCGATACTGCTTTTGCGAGGGCACCCAGACTTCGATGTCGTAGGTTTTGGCGGCGGAAAAGCCGATGTCGCCACCGCACAGAATGACGGTGCGGTATGGCAAGCCCAGCTTTTGCAGGATCATTTCTGCATGATTGGTCAACACTTCCAAAGCCTGATCCGATTCTTCCGGTCGCACAAACTGCACCAGCTCCACCTTGTCGAACTGGTGCTGGCGGATCATGCCGCGTGTATCGCGGCCATAGCTGCCGGCTTCGGAGCGGAAACAGGGTGTGTGGCAGGTAAACTTCAGGGGCAGTTGTGCCGCATCCACTATCTGGTCCCGCAACATGTTGGTCACGGGGACTTCCGCCGTGGGAATCAGGTAAAAATCCCGGTCATCCCGCAGCTTGAACAGGTCCTCTTCGAACTTGGGCAACTGGCCGGTGCCGAACAGGGAGTCCTTGTTGACGATGTAGGGCACATAGACTTCTTCGTAGCCGTGCTCGCCGGTGTGGGTATTGAGCATAAACTGGGTCAGCGCCCGGTGCAGGCGGGCGATACTTCCGGACATGACGGCAAAACGCGACCCGGTCAGCTTGGCGGCGGTGTCAAAATCCAGCCCACCCAATTTAGCGCCAAGGTCCACATGATCCAGCACGTCGAAATCAAATTGTCGCGGCTCACCCCAGCTCCTGATCAGCACATTATCTGCTTCGCTCTGCCCTTCCGGGACTTCGTCGGCGGGCAGGTTGGGAACGCCATTTAAAATCGTATCCAGCTCCGCTTGTACCTGTTGCAACTGTTGCTCCGCGTTGGCGAGAGACTGCTTGAGGTCGTCCACTTCCTGCAGCAAAGGTGCTATATCCTCGCCGGCGGCTTTCGCCTTGCCGATCATTTTGGAGCGGCTGTTGCGCTCCTGTTGCAATGCTTCGCATTCAACCTGCGCTTTTTTCCGAGCGTCTTCCAGGGCTTCTATTTTAGCCGTGTCGAGGACATAACCACGCTTTTTGAGTTGTGCAGCCACATCGGCAAGGTCTGTACGGAATAATTTGGGATCCAACATAAACTATCGTTTGCTCTTTGATTTGGATGAATGGAAATTACGCTGTCAGGTATTGGGTGACATAAAAGCCCAGGGCAATGGCGCCAAGACTGAAAAAGACACTGGCACACAGATAGAAAAATGCACTGAGCATATGGCCGCCGTGCATCAGCGCCAGGGCTTCCAGAGAAAAGGTCGAAAATGTGGTAAAGGCACCGAGAAAGCCGACCATGATCAGTTGCCGAAACAGCGGCGGCAGTTGCATCTTTTCAATAATCAGTACATAGGCGACGCCCATAAGCAGAGATCCGGATATATTGATTCCAAGGGTCGCTAGATTGAACCGCCCAGGAAAGGCCGTCGCGAACCAGACGCCCAACCCGTAGCGGGACAGTGCACCCAGTGCGCCGCCGCCGGCCACGGCGAATAGTTGAATAGCCGTCACAGTCATTCGTTATGCTTCTTGTTGAGTTCTCTCAATGAGCGCAGCTTTTCGGCAATCTTGATTTCCAAGCCGCGCTCTACCGGTTGGTAATATTGGCGGGGCTCAAGTTCATCGGGGAAATAGTTTTCGCCGGCGGCAAAGGCACCGGGTTCATTGTGCGCATAGCGATAGCCGGCACCGTACTCCATATTCTTCATCAGCTTGGTCGGCGCATTGCGCAAACGCATGGGCACGTCGTGGCTCGGCTGACTTTGTACGTCCGCCCGGGCGCTATTGAAGGCATTATACACAGCATTGCTTTTTGCCGCCGCCGCAAGATAGATCACCGCCTGGGCCAGGGCCAATTCGCCCTCAGGGCTGCCCAGCCGCTCCTGAACATCCCAGGCATTCAACGCCAGACTCAGGCCGCGCGGATCGGCGTTGCCGATATCCTCGCTGGCAATGCGCACCAAGCGGCGGGCCACATAGAGCGGATCGCAGCCGCCGTCGAGCATGCGCAACATCCAGTAAAGCGAGGCGTCGGGATCCGAACCACGCACGGCTTTATGCAGCGCGGAAATCTGTTCGTAGAAAAGATCGCCGCCCTTGTCGAAACGCCGAATGTCCGTTGCCAGAATCTGCTGGACACTGGCCTCGTCAATTTCGGCGTCATCGTCCACCAGATCGCTGGCGATTTCCAGAAAATTGAGCGCGCGCCGCGCATCACCGTCGGCCGCTGCGGCGAGCAGATCACCCACGCCCTCCCCCAGTCTCAGTTGACGGGCACCCAGGCCTTGTTCGGTATCCGACAGGGCCCGGCTCAGCAGTTGTTGGATCTGGTCACTGCCGAGGTTCTTGAGCACATAGACGCGGCAGCGCGACAGGAGCGCGTTGTTGACTTCAAAGGACGGATTTTCCGTGGTGGCGCCGACGAAGACGATGGTGCCGTCTTCCACAAAGGGCAGAAAGGCATCCTGCTGGGATTTGTTGAAGCGGTGAACTTCATCCACAAACAGAATCGTTTTGCGGCCGTGCATTTCCCTTTCCTGACGAGCTTCAACCACGGCGGCACGGATATCCTTGACCCCGGCAAGCACTGCGGAAATAGGCCGGAACACGGCATCGATATGATGAGCCAGCAATCTGGCGAGGGACGTTTTGCCGACGCCGGGTGGCCCCCAGAAAATCATTGAATGAATTTGACCCTTCTCCAGAACCTGGCGCAAGGGCTTGCCCGGACCCAGTAGATGGTCCTGGCCAATATAATCGGTCAGAGTGCGCGGACGCATGCGCGCCGCCAGAGGCTGATAGGCCGATGCCTGAACCTGGGCCTGAGCTACGGACGGTGAGATGTTCGCAGACGGTGCTTGTCCCGACTGCGGAGTAAAGAGATCGTCAGCCATCAATAATCACATCGACGCCTTCGGGAGCCTGGAACTTGAAGAGTGCGGGATCTATGGTGGGGTTGAGCTCAATATCCGAAAACGTCAGTTCGGTCACCTGCTCCATGGCGTCTTCAAACAGTAGCCCCACCAGTGTCGAGTCGCGATAGGTCAGTTGCACGCTTTCGAACATGGCGTCATCACCCTTGCTGACCAGTGTGAATTTCGTCAGGCCATCGTCATCGGCTCGGGTAACCGCATAGTGTTCGGCGAGATCCTCGAGGTCACCACTCAGCAGCCGCGCCGGGCTGTTGGGCTGCTCTATCTTTTCGCGAACGGTGACCTGGGCGAGGTCCGGGTCGTACACCCACAGCGTATTGGCGTTGCCGACGACCAGCTGTTCATAGGGCGGTAATGTCTCCCAATAGAAATTGCCGGGCCGCTGCACCACGAACGTGCCCTCGGTTGCTTGCAACAGGTGCTGGTCGCGATCGTAGAGGTGCTGTTCAAAATGCCCTTTCAGGCTCTGGGCCTGCTGCAATAGCCGTGTCAATTCCGCGGCGGGCGATGTCTCTGACTGAGCCAGTGCACCGCTGAAGAAACCGGAAAACAGGACCATCAGGAACGCCGAACCAAGAATTTTTTTCACATTGAATCTCATGTTTGTAGGTGAACTAACGACGTGGTGGTGGCGGCGCCAGAACTTCGCGGTTGCCGTTGCTGCCCATTTCACTCACTACGCCGGATGCCTCCATCTGTTCGATCAGGCGGGCGGCGCGATTGTAGCCGATACGCAGTTTGCGCTGCACTGACGAGATGCTGGCCTTGCGCGTTTCCGTGACAAAGGCAACGGCCTCGTCATAGAGCGGATCCGATTCGCTGTCGCCGCCGGAGTCCTCGTCGCCATCACTGAAACCGGGCACGGAAATACCAGCGGTGGACTCGCTGAATATGTCTTCCAGATAATCCGGCTCGCCCCGCCGCTTCCAGTCCGCGACCACCTTGTGCACCTCGTGGTCATCCACGAAGGCGCCGTGAACACGAACCGGCAGGCCGGTTCCCGGTGGCAGATAGAGCATGTCCCCGTGACCGAGCAGCTGTTCGGCGCCGCCCTGATCGAGAATGGTGCGGGAGTCGATCTTCGACGAGACCTGGAAGGCAATGCGGCTCGGCACATTGGCCTTGATCAGGCCGGTAATGACGTCGACGGACGGGCGCTGAGTGGCCAGGATCATATGAATACCCGCGGCCCGTGCCTTTTGAGCGATACGCGCGATCAATTGTTCCACTTTCTTGCCGACGATCATGATCATATCGGCGAATTCGTCGATCACCACCACGATAAAAGGCATGGTTTGCAGATTGGGGCGGTCGCTCTCTTCCAGGCCGATTCCAGCCTCTTCCGCATTCCAGAAGGGATCCGGAATGGGATTGCCCGCCTTTATCGCATCGGATACCTTCTTGTTGTAGCCCGCCAGGTTGCGCACACCCAGTGTCGCCATGAGTTTATAGCGCCGCTCCATCTCGCCCACGCACCAGCGCAGGCCGGTGGCGGCGTCCTTCATATCGGTAATCACCGGCGTCAGCAGATGGGGAATGCCCTCATAAACCGACAGCTCCAGCATCTTGGGATCCACCAGGATCAGCCGCACCTGCTCCGGCGTCGCCTTGTAGAGCATGCTCAGCAGCATGGCGTTGACGCCCACGGACTTACCGGAACCGGTGGTACCCGCAACCAGCAGGTGGGGCATCTTGCCGAGATCGGCCGTGATGGCCTCGCCGGAAATATCGTGGCCCAAGGCCAGGGTCAGCGGCGAGCGGGACTTTTCATAAACGCTGGACGAAATGATTTCGCTGAGCCGCACGATTTCCCGCTCTTCATTGGGAATCTCGATACCGATCACGGACTTGCCCTGGATGATTTCCACCACCCGCACGCTGATGACGGCGAGAGACCGCGCCAGATCCTTGGCGAGGTTGGTGATTTTGCTGACCTTGACGCCCGGTGCCGGCTGAATCTCAAAGCGGGTGACCACGGGGCCCGGCAGCACAGCGACCACCTCCGCCACTATGCCAAAATCCTTCAGTTTGAGTTCCAGCAGGCGGGACATGGCTTCCAGGGATTCAGGCGAGAAGCCTTTGTCCCTGTGGTCATCGGCGGGATCCAGCAGGCCCACGGGCGGCAGCTCGCCGGTTACCGGCGCATCAATGAAAAGCGACTGCTGTTTTTCCTTGACGACCCGGGCGCTGGGCGCCGCTGCCTTCTTGGGCGGAGCGATGGTGGGCGGTATGCGCTTGATTTCCCGTTTGGATTGTTCTTTTGCGGCTTCGCGTCTCTGGGCGATGGCCTGGCGCGCCTGGCGCTTTTCCAGCCGTCGCGCCCGGCGTCGCTGCAGGCGCCCCTGAATAAACCGACCCGTACGCATCATGGCCGCACCCAGCGCGTCCATAACGGCAAACCAGGAGATGTCGACAAAGATGGTGGTGCCGAACAGGAATACCGCAACCATCAGCAGACTGCCACCCAGATAGCCAAATGCGCTGTCGATGGCGGTTGCGGTGGAAACGCCAAGCAGTCCACCCGGAGAAAATGGCAAACCAGGGTTGTCGACGCCGTACTGCTGCACCGCCATGCCCGTCGCCGCCAGCATCACCAGGCAGAAACCGACAAAGCGCAGGGCCAGCATCAAAGGGTCGAAGCTCGGTTTGCGCCTGTCGCGCAACTGCATGATCACCTGATAACCGAGCATCACCGGAAACAGATAGGCCAGATAGCCGAACAGGGAGAAGAAAACGTCCGCCAGCCAGGCTCCGGCCGGGCCGCCGGCATTGCGCACGGCGCTGCCTATCCCGGTTCTGGACCATCCGGGGTCCATGGGGCTGTAACTGAATAGCGCCAGCGCCAGATAGGCACAACCGGCAACGAGTGCGATCAGCAGCCCTTCGCGCACTATGGCAACGGGCACGCTGATTTCGCTGTCGCCGGGCGTGAAGTTTGGCGCCTGATTATCCGCGGTGTCTTTGGCTTTCAAGGATCTTCAACTCTTTTATTGCCCGAATCTGTTTGCTTACACAGGGTACGGGCAGTGCAAATTTCTCGCAATCACGCCGGCGACCATGGCGGGCCTGACGCAACTGTTCTGGAAGCCGGCGCTGCTCGCCGAGGCACGACTTGTGCGCCCGATTGTACCGGTTTTTTGCTGAAATATTCAGTGCGGCTTTGCCCGCCTGTGAACTCGGGGGCATCTCTACTATGGAATTCATAGAAAAAAGCTATGGAGTTTGTCTTGGTGCTGGCAAATCAGATCCCTTATCATGGGCGCGGAATTCACACCGACTCCTCATTGGATTGAAGTAAAGGAACCCTTATGAGCGATATCCAGCACCACCCGCTGATTATTCTGGGCTCCGGCCCCGCCGGCTATACTGCCGCCATCTATGCGGCACGCGCGAATCTCAAGCCCGTTGTCATTACCGGCATGCAGCAGGGTGGGCAATTGACCACCACCACGGAAGTCGAAAACTGGCCGGGCGGCAGCGCGGACCTCCAGGGGCCGGACCTGATGGTGCAGATGCAGCAGCACGCCGAGCGCTTTGAGACAGCGGTTCTGTTTGATCACATCCATGATGTAGACCTGTCCAGACGCCCCTTCGTTCTCACGGGCAATGAAACCTATAGCTGCGATGCCCTTATCATTGCCACCGGCGCCTCGGCGCAGTACCTGGGACTGCCCAGTGAAGAGGCCTTTATGGGACGCGGTGTCAGCGCCTGCGCCACCTGCGACGGCTTTTTTTACCGGGACCAGAAGGTCGCTGTGGTCGGCGGCGGCAATACGGCTGTCGAGGAAGCTCTTTATCTCGCCAACATCGCCAGTGAAGTCACCCTGGTCCACCGGCGCGACTTCCTGCGTTCGGAAAAAATACTCCAGGACCGGCTGATGGAAAAGGTGGAGAACGGCAACGTGCGCATTCTCTGGAATCACACTCTGGACGAAGTCCTTGGCGACGACAGCGGCGTCAACGGCATGCGTGTGAAAAGCACGGAGACCGGGGCCACTCAGGACATCGACGTGCAGGGCGTGTTCATCGCCATAGGCCATAAGCCCAACACCGATATCTTTGCCGGACAACTGGAAATGCAGAATGGCTACATAGTGGTCAAGAGCGGCCTGCATGGCGGCGCCACGGAAACCAGTGTGCCCGGCGTTTTTGCCGCTGGCGATGTGGCCGACCATATCTATCGGCAGGCGGTGACCTCGGCCGGCTCCGGCTGTATGGCGGCTCTGGACGCGGAACGCTATCTCGACAGCCAGTAAACCGTCGGGATTGATGATGTGGGAAAGCTGACCTGGATAACGTCTGAAAATACGGCTTTCCCACCGACGCGTTTCGCGCTTAAAGAACCGAATGGCCTTTTGGCCGCCGGTGGCGATCTCTCCCCTCCCCGCCTGCTCGAGGCCTACCAACACGGCATCTTTCCCTGGTTTGAAGAGGGCCAGCCCGTGCTCTGGTGGACGCCGGACCCCCGCATGGTGCTCTTCCCCGAGGAGTGCCATGTCTCCAGAAGCCTCGCCAAACTCTTGAGAAAAGGCACCTTCAAGGTCACCTGCGACACGGCCTTCGCCGAGGTCATCGAGGCCTGCGCGGCACCACGGGATGGCATGCCCGGCACCTGGATTACACCCCTCATGCAGCAGGCCTATACGGCCCTCCATCATTTGGGGCATGCGCACTCGATCGAGGTCTGGCAGGACGGAGAATTGGCGGGCGGTTTATATGGCATCGCTCTGGGCAAGGTTTTCTTTGGTGAATCCATGTTCAGCCGGCGACCGAACGGATCCAAGGTCGCCCTGGTCACATTGGCCGAAAAGTTGCGCTTGTGGAACTACCGATTGCTCGACTGTCAGATGCCTAGTGAGCACCTTTTTTCTCTGGGTGCGCGGCAGATTTCGCGAACTGAGTTCGAAACGGTTTTGCGGGATAATGCCATCATCGACAAAAGCGCTGACCCCTGGCGAGACGCCTGGACAGCCTGCTAGACCATGAACATCGGGAGTTGATGTGTGACCGATCTTTCGACACTAAAGCTGTTTACGACCCACCCTCACCGCTGCAGCTATCTCGACGACAAGGAAGCCACCACACTGTTTATCGACCCCGAGGCCGAGGTCGACGTCGGCCTCTACAGCCAACTGTCGGAATATGGCTTCCGTCGCAGCGGCCAGCATATCTACCGGCCGCGATGCAGCCACTGCCAGGCCTGCATTCCCATGCGCATACCCGTCGAGAGATTCCGCTCCAACCGCAACCAAAAACGCTGCTGGCGTCGCAACGAGGATCTCGAGGTCAATATTCTCGACTCCATTGATAGCGATGAACACTATCAGATGTACGACGATTATATTCGCCAGCGGCATGGCGATGGCGACATGTTTCCGCCGTCACGACAACAGTATCAGGATTTTCTGAGCGCCCAGTGGGGCTGCACCGAATATATCGAGTTCCGCCAGGCATCGCGGCTGGTAGCGGTCGCTGTCAGCGACCGGCTCGACAATGGGTTGTCGGCGATCTACACGTTTTTTGCGCCGGATGAGGCCAACCGCAGCCTCGGCACCTATGCGGTGCTCTACCAGATTGAACGGGCCAGGAAACTGGGGCTTGCCCATGTCTATCTCGGTTACTGGATCAAGGAATGCCAGAAAATGCGCTACAAATCCGACTACCGTCCTTTCCAGTTGTTTATCAACAATGTGTGGGTTTCCGCCCAAGTCATCGAAAAATAAAACCGGCCGACCGCACGATTCACCACCTTAAACCTTGGCTATTGCCGCTATTTCAGGCAAAATTGCCGGCCTAGAAATGCTGGTGCACTCAGGTGACGCTGAAAGTCGCCCATCCAAAAACTGTAGTTGGAGAATCTGCCGAATGGCAAAAGAAGACAATTTTGAAATGGAAGGCGAAGTCATCGACACCCTTCCCAATACCACCTTCCGGGTAAAACTCGAGAATGATCATGTGGTTACAGCTCACATCTCAGGTAAAATGCGTAAAAACTATATACGCATCCTTACCGGAGACAAGGTCAAGGTGGAACTGACACCTTACGACTTGACCAAAGGCCGCATCACCTACCGCGCCCGCTAAAAGAGCGGGCACGTTCGAGCCGGAACGCCGAATTTATGCTGTTTTCTCGGCAGCAGGTTCCGGCTCGATAGTCAGCTCATTGTTCTTCACATCTATGGCAACACTGCCGCCCTTCTCTGACAAGGCGCCAAAGAGCACCATTTCCGCCAATGGCTTCTTGATTTTCTCCTGGATAATACGCGCCATGGGGCGGGCACCCATTTTCTCGTCATAGCCGTGTATGGCCAGCCAGTCCCGCGCCTCTTCGGTGATGTCGAGGCTGATTTTCTTGTCGTCCAGCTGGGATTGCAGCTCGACCAGGAACTTGTCCACCACGGTCTTGATGGTTTCAATATCCAGGGAACCGAACTGGATGATGGCATCGAGGCGGTTGCGGAATTCCGGCGAAAAGGTGTGCTTGATCGCTTCCATACCGTCGGACGAGTGATCCTGCTTGGTAAAACCAATCGAGGCACGGCTCATGGTCTCGGCACCGGCGTTGGTGGTCATGATCAACACCACGTTGCGGAAGTCGGCCACGCGGCCGTTGTTGTCGGTCAACTTGCCGTGGTCCATCACCTGCAGCAGCAGGTTGAAGACATCGGGGTGCGCCTTCTCGATCTCGTCCAGCAGCACCACGCTGTGGGGCTGCTTCGTGACAGCCTCGGTGAGCAGGCCACCCTGGTCAAAGCCGACATAGCCCGGAGGCGCACCGATCAAGCGCGATACCGTGTGCCGCTCCATGTATTCGGACATATCGAAGCGGATCAGATCCACGCCCATGGCCTTGGCCAACTGGCGGCACAGTTCGGTCTTGCCGACACCTGTCGGCCCCGCAAAGAGGAAGGAGCCAACGGGTTTTTCGTGTGAGGTCAGACCGGCGCGGGAGAGCTTGATGGCCGAAGATATGGCCCCTATGGCCTCTGGCTGCCCAAAAACCGTCATGCGCAGATTCTCGTCCAGCTTTTCCAGCAGTGCCTTGTCGGAGGAATTAACCGTCTTCGCGGGCACGCGGGCGATCTTGGAGACAATTTCCTCGATATCGTGAACGCCAATCTGCTTTTTACGCTTGCCCTCCGGCTGTAGCTGCTGATAGGCACCCGCCTCGTCAATCACGTCTATGGCCTTGTCCGGCATATAGCGGTCACTGATATATTTGCTGGCGAGCTCGGCCGCGGCCTTGAGGGCCTTGTCGGTGTAACGCAACCTGTGGTGCTTTTCGAAACGGGTCTTGAGGCCGCGCAGAATCTGGTAGGTATCCTCGACCGAAGGTTCAACCACATCGATTTTCTGGAAGCGGCGCGACAGCGCGCGATCCTTGTCGAAGATGCCGCGATACTCCTGGAAG
>CAZEWY010000101.1:0-12108 GCA_964515945.1 uncultured Cellvibrionaceae bacterium | reverse complement strand
TGCCTGCATCAATGTCGACGTTGATGGAGATAGTTTGCCAGTTTTGCCAACCCCCGGTTGCCGGAATTGAAATATTGCCCAAGGGAATGGAGCCAGCATTCAAATCGATTGAGGCGATTCCACCGGACAGGCTGGCCACACGCATATGAATTGTGTAGTTGCCGGAAGCGGGGATACTCAGGCCGTTGTAGGCGAGCCATTCGCCTTGTTCGATCCAGCCAACGTTATAGCCGCCACCGGTATCCGCGGTGCCTTCAATATCCACGTCGTCGACACGGTAAGCACCACCTGAATTGCCCGGCGTGGTGTCGTAGTAGGCACTGTAATCTTCCGCCTGAAAGGTTACGGCGTGTGCACTGACAGAAAATAATAATGCGCAGATCGAAGTAAAACATGATTTCATCATTTTAATTACCTCTCTACTGGGGTGAATGGTCAACTGAGTCGCCGCACATGAACTACTTTGTTAAAACCGCAGGTACCTCGGAGACTCTATGTTGATTGTGTATCTTCCTTACTAACTTGAAACAAAACGTTGCTTATCTTCATATAAGGCCATTAAAAGAAAATGGCGATAAAGCAGGTTGAATTAACCATGGCTTGCAATGAAGAACAAGGAAAATGAGATCAATGGGACTCTTACCATGAGTCCCGATTTCATGAGCCGAAAAGTGGGACGTTCGAGAAAAAAACATTAAGGCAAACGGCTATGTGACGTCTCTCAAATCAATCAAGGATCTAGCCACATCTTGGATTTATCGTGGAACTGATCAGGCGCAAAGCGATGAAGATATCGGCGGTTATTATGACAAAATCCTGTTATTCTGATTATTTATAACTTCCCGTTTCCGTGAAACAAAAGTATAATGCCACCTTCACAGATTGCACTTTTCCACATTGACTTCACAGTTTTGCTTTTGAATAATACCAGTGCTTCTATTTCTCGCACGCCGGTTTTATACCCATCTATGCGCAGGATGTGCTCATTGAACAAGCATAAAATAATAAAAATATTAGAACCTGCTTTCTTATAGTTTCACACCTCGTTAATCACACCAATCTCTAACAATAAAACAAAGGTGATCACAATGAAGAAGATTTTTTCCATCGGGCTAGCGCTCGGCGCGGTCCGGGGCATCACTCTTTCTTCATGTCTCCGGACGGCACCGAAGTGCGGATGGCATATCACGCCACACCCAAAAGCGCCGGGGCTTGCGATAACAGCCGCACGACGCACGCCAAAAAAATTGCTTTTGATGGCAACGGCTTCCCAATTTTCGGCACCCCTGCGCCCACCGGCGCGCGGCTGCAAGCACCGTCCGGTGAGCCCGCCGTGCCGTTCAAAAACCCCTTGGTCAACGGGGTTTACAAAATCACCGCTTCCAGCGCCACGCGTCCACTGGATGTTGCCGGTTGCTCACCCTTACCCGGCGCGAATGTTCAGCAGTGGGAATCGAATAACGCCGACTGCCAAAAATGGCATATTCAGGCCACCACAGATGGCTATTACTGGATAAGCTCCGCGCGTGGCGGACTAGCACTCGACGTGCACAACTGTTCGGCGGCCAACGCTGCCAATGTGCAGATGTGGAACCCGACCGGCTCGGACTGCCAGAAGTGGGATATCATTCCCAATGGCGACGGCACCTATCGCATAATCAATAAGGCGGTGAACAACGCCCTGGATATTCAGTTTGGTGGCGACAACAACGGCGCCAATCTGCAAACCTACGAGTACCTGGGTAATGCTCAGCAGCATTTCCGCTTGGAGCTGTTGGACGCGGGTCCGCGCATCGCTAACGGCACTTACGAAATTATTTCCAAGCGCAGCAACATGGCGTTGGATTTGACCTCCTGCAGCCAGGACAACGGCGCTAATATTATCCAATACCACCGCCTGGATAACGATTGCCAAAAGTGGAAGGTGGAAGACGCGGGTGATGGATTTTACCGCATTATCGCGCAGGCCAGCGGAAAGGTGTTGGACATTGCCGGTTGTTCAACAGCACCCGGTGCCAACCTGCAGCAAATGGATAATAACAACAGCGACTGCCAGAAATTCAGCCTGGTGCATGTGAAAGATGGCTGGTACAGCATCATTTCGAAAGTCAGCGGCCATGCACTGGATGTCGCCGGTTGCTCAACCCAGGCAGGCGCAAATGTACAGCAGTGGACCAACTGGCAAGGCGACTGCCAGCTGTGGCGCTTCGAACTCAAAGGTACGGTAAGCTTTCAGTACTTCCGCGAGGCGGAAAATACCTTCGCACAATCAGCGGTCCAAACCGAACCCACCACGGATCCCTTGGGCGGCAACTTGAACGTGGGATGGATCGACGCCGGTGACTGGATGGCGTACGACCAGTTCAATGTGCCGGTATCGGGCAACTATCGCTTTGAATACCGCATTGCGTCACCCAACTCGGGTCGCCATCTGTCTCTGGATTTGAATGCCGGGGCCATTCAGCTTGGTTCGGTACAAGTTCCCAATACTGGCGGCTGGCAAAACTGGCAGACCATTACGCAAACCGTGTATATCCAGGCCGGCAACTACAACCTTGGTCTTGCAACATCTGATGGCGGATGGAATTATTAATTGATTTCGCGTTACGGCTCAGTAGTTAATGTTAAAGAATCCCGCCGGCGTGTATCCCGGCGGGATTGTCAACCGGCATTTTTAAACTTCCGAACCACCAATTCGTTGCGCTAGCTGGTGAGGTAATGTAAAGTTTTTGCGTGAATCGGCGCATGGCACAGGCCCGCATGTGCTGGGACATGGCGTTCCGGTTTGCGCAGAAAATAATGGACTAGATACAGACGAATTGTCTGGATGTAATATAAAAGAGAATAAAAACTATGAATAGACTCGTATCAACCTGTTGGACAGGATTCGGAATTATCACGCTATTTTTGATGCAGGGCTGTGCGCCGGCATCCTACAAAGTAGTCAATCCTTCGCCATCACAAGTACCCTATCAAAAATCCGCGGACGCCAGTCCACTGGTATTAACCGTCACTGACGCCCGAGCTGAAGATGAAAAAGTATTCAGCTACGGGGTGCTCAACGCCGACCTGATGCTCAACAATAAGCCATTGCTCCCGGTAGGATATCTGAAAGAAAACACCGTTGAAGAACTCAATGCACGAGGTGTGGCTACGGCGCTTGCAGATCAGGGTGGCCTGCTCATCGACATTAACAAACTTGTCATGCGCAATCACCGCGTTAATGCATACACTCCCTTTGTGACCTTTACGATGCTGAATGCAGACGTGCATACCCCCGAAGGCGAAAAGCGCATTGGTGTTTACATCAAACGTGGGAAGGTACCGGTATGGAGCTTCGCCGAGATCGTTGAACCAACTCTTAACGAGCCCCTGAGCCTGCTGGTGAAGGAGTTTTCAGCCAAGGTCAATGCGCTCACTGTCAATCAGTCGGCGTCCGATGAGCAGGTTGCCGCGCTTGTGGATGAAATCAACCGGGCGGAAGCCGGAAGCTACTTGAAGGTCTACCAATTGGGGTTCACCAACAACAAAGCTGCCATTGCACCGCTGGTCGAATATACGAAACACGATGATGAATATATCAGGCTGGCCGCCATTTCATCACTGGGTATCCTTAGTGCGGAAAGCGAACTGGACCACCTCAAGGAGATCTACACTACCGGCAATCTTTGGCAGGATCGGGGAATGGCTTTGAAGGCAATTTGCGATATCGGTACCCCCGATGCCATGGCATTTGCCAAAAAGGTATTAGCGGAACAGGAGAGCGTCGCCAAAGAAAATCCCAAAGAGGCCGAGTGGACCAGGGAGATTCTCGGGCTCTACCTTTAGACAGCGGCAATGTATCTCGCGGAACGGCATCAGAGCGATTGATATTCGTTCCAAGATAACGGGAAAATTAGTGGAAGGTATTTTGTCAGTTCCCCGGCGGTCGCGCACCTTAAAGGCCGCCGGTATTCGCACTTGAATCAACATGAACCGGATCTGGCAGACGACCTGCTGGCCTCTGACCAAGACAGCAGGTACCACTCGACAGCAGCTTCAACCCAGCTTTTCCAAATCCCGGACACCGCCCTTATCCGCACTGGTGGCCAGCAGCGCGTAGGCCTTCAGCGCAGCCGATACTTTGCGCGGGCGCGCTTCGGCTGGTTTCCAGCCCGTTTCATCCCGGGCCTTGCGGCGGGCATTCAGTTCTTCGGCATTCAGCAGGACATTGATGCTGCGTTCCGGAATATTGATCAGGATGCGGTCGCCGTTCTCTATCAGGCCGATGGCACCGCCGCCGGCCGCTTCTGGCGATACATGGCCGATTGACAGGCCGGAAGTGCCGCCGGAAAAACGGCCGTCAGTCAAAAGCGCGCAGCTTTTGCCCAGGCCTTTGGACTTCAGGTAGCTGGTGGGATAGAGCATTTCCTGCATGCCCGGGCCACCCTTGGGACCTTCGTAGCGAATTACGACCACTTCGCCGGATTGGACTTCATCGTTGAGAATGCCGGCAACAGCCGAATCCTGGCTTTCAAAGACCCGTGCGGGGCCTTCAAACACATAGATACTCTCGTCCACACCGGCGGTCTTGACCACGCAACCGTCCAGGGCGATGTTGCCGTAAAGCACGGCGAGGCCGCCTTCGCGGGAATAGGCATGTTCGAGAGAGCGGATACAGCCATTCTCACGATCAGCGTCCAGGGATGGCCAGCGAGTGCTTTGGCTGAAGGCCTGCTGGGTAGGGATGCCCGCAGGCCCGGCCTTGAAGAATTTCACTACCTCCGGTGACGGCTGACGCATGATGTCCCACTCGTTCAGCGCATCGGCCAGGGTCTTGCTGTGTACCGTGGGCACATTGGTGTCGATCAGCCCTGCCCGCTCCAGTTCCCCGAGGATGCCCATGATGCCGCCGGCCCGGTGGACGTCTTCCATGTGATATTTGGGTGAGTTGGGCGCTACTTTGGACAACTGGGGTACCTGGCGCGAGAGCTGGTCGATTTCGTGGAGCGTGAAAGGCACCTCGCCTTCCTGAGCGGCTGCCAGCAGGTGCAGGATGGTGTTGGTGGATCCGCCCATGGCGACATCCAGGATCATGGCATTTTTGAACGCGGTCATGGACGCGATGCTCCGCGGCAGCACGGTGTCATCGTCCTGCTCGTAGTAGCGGCGTGTGTTCTCGACGATTTGCCGGCCAGCCTTGAGGAACAGCTGTTCCCGGTCGGCGTGGGTGGCCAGCATGGAACCGTTGCCCGGCAGCGACAGTTCATGGAGTTGGCGGTGAACATGCCGGAACAGGAACCGCAGGTGGGGCAGGCGCTACGCTCGTACTCTTCCACCTGCTCATCGCTGGCGTTGGGGTCGGCGGCAATCACCATGGCATCCACCAGGTCGAGCTTGTGCTCGGACAATTTGGTCTTGCCTGCCTCCATGGGGCCGCCGGAGACGAAGATAACGGGGATGTTCAGGCGCAGGGCCGCCATCAGCATGCCCGGGGTGATCTTGTCGCAATTGGAGATGCACACCAGCGCGTCCGCGCAGTGGGCATTGACCATGTATTCCACCGAGTCGGCAATAATCTCCCGCGAGGGCAGCGAATAGAGCATGCCATCATGGCCCATGGCAATCCCGTCATCGACGGCAATGGTATTGAATTCCTTGGCGACGCCGCCGGTGGCTTCGATCTCGCGACACACCAATTGGCCCAGGTCCTTCAGGTGCACATGACCGGGTACAAATTGAGTAAAGGAGTTGGCCACCGCGATGATGGGCTTGCTGAAGTCCTCATTCTTCATGCCGGTGGCGCGCCAGAGTGCGCGCGCACCAGCCATGTTGCGACCGGCGGTCGAGGTCTTGGAACGGTACTGGGGCATGGTGATCTCTCGTTACGGGTTCTTACAGATAGCAGAGGATACCAGAACTCGAGGTCGGCCGTTACCGGACCGAACGAACCAGGTAGCCTCCTCCCCGAGTGGATGCCTCGGTAGGATTTTTTCGGTAAGGTGACGAGGATCAAATGACGAGGCTGGCCCATGGCGGCCAACGATGATGGCGGTTTTATGACTGTAAGAATGATTTCAAGTATGTTTTTCATGATGGTCTGTCTGGTTTCGTGCGGGCAGATGGCAACAGACCAGGCTACAGTCGAAGAGGATGTCTACCTGTTCTCGTCGTTTCGTGGCAACGGCGAAGATGGCCTTCATCTCGCCTACAGCCATGATGGACTGCGGTGGACGAGCCTGAACAATGACAAGTCGTTTCTGACGCCCGAGGTGGGGCACGGCCTTATGCGCGACCCGAGCATCGTGCGCGGCCCCGACGGCATGTTTCACATGGTGTGGACCACCGGCTGGCATGATCAGGGTATTGGCGTTGCTCATTCCGAGGATCTTATTCACTGGTCGCCGCAGATGTTCGTGCCGGTCATGGAACACGAACCCACGGTGCGCAATGCCTGGGCACCAGAGATTTTCTGGGACCCGAAGACCCGTCATTACGTGATTTATTGGGCCAGCACTATCCCTGAACGTTTTCCCGAGACCGCCAAAGCCGCTGACAAAGGCTGGAATCACAGAATTTACTACACAACCACCAAGGATTTTGATCAGTACACCGACACGGAATTATTTTACGAACCGGGCTTTAATGTCATCGATTCGGTTATCGTACGAAAAGGCGATGAATACATCATGGTATCCAAGGATGAGACCCGTTACCCACCGGCCAAGAATTTGCTGGTGGCCAGGAGCGCTGGGATCACGGGACCCTGGAGCGATGTATCCGCGCCTTTTACGCCCGCAGGCGTTTGGGTTGAAGGTCCGACCATACTGGAAGTTGAGGGGTGGTACATCGTTTACTACGATGAATACATCAATAAACAGTACGGCGCCATGAGAACGCGGGACTTTTACCACTGGGAAAATATTTCGGATTTGATCCAGTTCCCCGAAGGCACACGCCACGGCACCGCTTTCAGGGTTCCGCTCCGTATTCTCGACAAACTTTTAGCGATTCAACATTAGGCATAGCCTGTGAGCAATGATAACCGCGGTGAGAAGATCAGTAGCGCAAGGCGCGACCTGGTTATTGGAGCGCTTTTCACCTTCATGGGCAGTGTGGAGTTGTGGTTCTGGATTGATGGATTCGGCAACCGGTTTGCGCTCTGGTTTGGTGTTGTGTTCTGTTCCGCCGGTGTTTATTTCCTTGGGCACGGCTGGCGGTCCCGGCGAACAGGTTAGACTCCCTCCTGCTGCAAAATTGCGACTCTGCAACTCTTTGATTCTCTGTTACATTTTTGGCGATGGAATATTCCTGTTGCCAATTCCCAACATTTGAACAGCCCTCTCCCACTTTGACTACATCGCAAATCAGGCAAGTGTCTGACGCAGAAGGCTTTTCCGATCCTGGCATGCCGACTGCTTTGCCCACCGCGATAGCGAAACACGCGATTGGACCCGGCTGCATTCCACCGAGCCGGCAAATCGACAAGCATCACACCATCAACCATTCAATGGAGGTAGTTTATGAAGCGCGCAACTCTTTTACTCACCACGCTGCTCGCCAGTCTGTCCCTGAGCGCCGCGACTTTTGCGAATGAAGGGAAGTCCTTTGAAAAGATTGACAAGGATGGCGATCAGAATATCAGCCAGCAAGAGCTTGAGGATGCTGGCAAAACCGATGTGGATTTGAATCAACTGGACACCGATAGCGACGGCGTTCTCAGCAAGGAAGAGTACGAGAAAGCCAAGAGCATGTGGAAAGACAAAAAGAAACAGTAATTCGAGCCGCCCGCCGGGCTGATGAAGGCAGTGTATCTCTTGCTGGCTGATCTCTGTCAGATCATGTCGTGGAAGAGATACACCACAATTCGATTCCGCCTCACAGGCTGCTTCACAGAGTCACGAAACCACTATTCTCATGCCTACCAGCTGGCTATAACACTTTTCCATTCAGGAAATGGTTGTATTTGCGCCCCTTATATACTATATATATGACATATTATAATCAGCCGCTCCCCCGGCGTCAGCCCCGAGATAAAAGTGATCCCGAAACTCTTCAAAAAGCTACACATTGCATTACTGGCAACATCGGTCCTTCTGGTATTTTCTGGCTGTAAATCTGTTGATACGACTGAACAGCCGGTTTCCGGGCCACATCAGCCCAATATTATTTTTGTGTTGATCGACGATATGGGGCTGGGCGATCTCGGCAGTTACGGCGGCACCCTGGAGCCTACTCCCAATATCGATCGTCTGGCTGCGGAGGGCACGCGTTTTACGCAGT
The DNA here is from genome assembly GCA_964515945.1 of uncultured Cellvibrionaceae bacterium. GTDB lineage: Bacteria > Pseudomonadota > Gammaproteobacteria > Pseudomonadales > Cellvibrionaceae > CAYQQJ01. The sequence continues at coordinate 3,846 of CAZEWY010000101.1, read as the reverse complement.
TTTATACGGTTTCGCCCATCTGCTCGGCGTCGCGAACCGGCTTTACCACCGGCATGTTTCCGGCGCGCTGGCAAATCACCAGCTTTCTGCAAAAGCGCGCTGGTAACCGCAAATCCGAGCAGGTGGATTATCTGGATCCGGAGGCGCCCTCCATCGCGCGCGCACTTAAATCCGCTGGTTATGCAACCGGACACTTCGGCAAGTGGCACATGGGCGGCGGCCGGGATGTCGACAACGCGCCCAAGCTTAGCGCTTACGGCTTTGATGAGAGCGTCAGCACCTGGGAAAGTCCCGAACCGGATCCAGCGATTACCGCGACTGACTGGATCTGGAGCCCAAAGGATCTGGTCAAACGCTGGGATCGAACCGCCTACTTCGTCGATAAAACGCTCGACTTTATGGCGCGCCACAAAAACCAGCCCATGTATATTCAGCTTTGGCCGGATGATGTTCACACGCCTTGGGTTCCAGAAGGGGATGACGAAGTTGGCATGCGGAAATCCGCTCAAAACCTGCGCCCGGTGATTCGAGTCCTGGATCAACAAATTGGCCGTTTGGTAAAAGGCGTGCGGGAACTGGGCCTGGCTGAAAATACACTGATCATCTTTTCCAGCGACAACGGTCCACTTCCCTCCTTTGACGGCCAGCGCACACTGGGCTTACGCGGTAGCAAATTGAGTTTGTATGAGGGTGGCCTGCGCGTGCCATTTATTGCCTGGTGGCCCGGCTCAGTGCCCGCCGGCGAAGTGGACCAGGAGACATTTTTTACCGCCGTCGACTTGTTCCCGAGCCTCGCAGCCCTGGCGGGTGCACCTTTGCCGAACAAGCACCGGCTGGACGGGCAGGATCTCAGCGCTGCCCTCCTGGGCGAAGACGCCTCTCATCAAGGGCCGGTTTTTTGGGAGTATGGCCGCAATGACACCGCTTTCAATTACCCACCAGCACCAGATCGCAGCCCCAATCTGGCGGTACGCGAGGGCAAGTGGAAGCTGCTGGTGAACGACGACGGCACCAACGTCGAGTTGTACGACTTGGCTGATGATCCCAATGAAACCCGGAATTTAGCCGACAAAAATATCGGCGTTACCCGGTGGCTCCTCAATTACGTTCTGCAATGGCGTCGGTCTTTGTCGTAAGTCGACCGGCAGCTATTGACGTGGACCTTCCACAAATAACCTTCAGGCCTTGCCGAGCTTTAGAACCAGGCGGTCCAGCATTCTGCTGCTGGCAACGCGTCTGAGCGTACCCATCAGGTAAGTCGGGAAAGTGACGTAGTAACGAGGTCGCGGATTGCGCGATTCCAGCGCATGGATCAGCTTTTTCACCACCGCTTCTGGCGGCAACGTAAAGGGGGCGGCAGGGCCTTGTTTGCGTAAACGTTCGAGGGACTTTTTATAGCTGTCACTATGTCGGCTGTTTTCGAGATCTATTTCACCTTCAATGGCTTTGAGGGCATTCGCACGGAACCTGCTGGTGACAGGCCCAGGTTCTATCAGAGAGATTTTTACGGCAGTGTTCTTGAGCTCCAATCGCAGAGTGTCCGTCAACCCTTCCAGAGCGAACTTGCTGGCGTTGTAGGCGCCACGGAAGGGCAGTGCGACCAGCCCCAGTACCGAGCTGTTTTGAATGATACGCGCGTCGTCTCTTTGCAGAAAATGTGGTAATAATTCACGTGTGAGTTCATGAGTGCCGAACAGGTTGGTCTCAAACTGCCGGCGCAGGGTGTCGCGGCTCAAATCCTCCACGGCACCGGGTTGCCCGTAGGCACCATTGTTGAACAGGGCGAAGAGTTGGTCGCCCGCTATATCCAGCGCCTCTGTAACCCCATGTATGATCGACTCGGAGGACGCTAAATCCAGTTGAATAACATGCTCCAGACCATCCCGACTCAGCCGCTCAACGTCTTCAGCCTTGCGGCAACTGGCAATGACGATATAGCCGCGATCCTGCAGAGCCTGTGCGGCCGCCAGGCCTATCCCGGAAGAACAACCGGTAATGAGAATCGCCTTCTTCGTATGCCGGGCTCTTGTCATAATCACTCACTCTGCTGAAAATGACACTATAACCGATTAGTAACGGCCAAGACCCGAAGATGGCTTCCGGCAGTTGTCTATTGCGCCGGAGGCTGATAGAACTCGTCAAGTGCATCCTCTATAAGCGCTGCAATTTCCAATCTCGGCGCTGTATTCGAGTTGGTCAACAGTATGATAGCTCGCTTATCCAGCGGATAGCTGATCAGCAATGATTTATAGCCCCTTACTTCCCCCAGGTGCCGGGCGACAAAGCCTCTGTCCGAATCATAGACTTGCCACGCAAGACCCATATGGACATCACCCCAGGTTGTTTTCAACCGCGGAGCCAGCATGGCTTGGTAGGACCCTCTGCTCAAAATTGTCGGGGCCATAGCCATAGTCGTCCGAATCCATTGGCTCAAGTCAGCAGCGTTTGATACCAAACCCTCACAGGGATAGAAAGACCTGTCGTAGGGACGCTGCTTATTTTTGGGAATGGCTATGCTTCCGTAAAATGGCTTGGCTTCTGCCGCCACACCCTTGTCACCCCCGAACCCGCTTTTAATCATGCCCGCGGGACGCAAAATATGCTTTTTCACATAATCGCTGTAATGCTCACCCGATACCCGGTGAATAATCTCTCCGAGAATATTAAAATTTGTATCCGCGTATTCAAAACTGCCGGCTGATGCAGGATCCTTGTTAGCCGCTATTGCCGCCTCCAGAAACTGCTGCACAGTTCTTTGACCTTCAGCCATTGGGCGTACCCTGTCCTTCAGCCCCGACGAATGCGTCAGCAGTTGCTGAACGTTTATCTCGCTATCGCTAAAAATCGGCAACAACTCGCCTATCTTTGTATCCAATGACAGTTTGTCTTTTTCAACCAACTGCATGACAGCTTGAGCCGTAAACAGTTTAGAAATTGACGCTATTCTGAATGTTGTATACCCTGAAACAGGGTTGGTTTTCTCGTCATCCGTAAATCCAAATCCCTTCAGATATAGAACCTCGCCGCCATCGACAATTGCAACCGACATCGCCGGAATCTCATTTTCGACGCGGGCTTTTTCAAGAAGATCGTCAAGTTTGCTTTCGAATATAAGAGCTGCTGCCTGGACCTGCACTGCACAAAGGAGAAGGGACAACGTTAACAAATTTATCATGGCTATTTCCCTTAGCAGATAAACGTCCATTTGATGTGCATCGGACTCACTTCAATTGTTCGGCTTTCCGGTCCACAGAGTGTCAGAGTCATAGATGGCATAGTCATTCTTGCCCTGGTGCTTGACTGAGTACATCGCCTGATCCGCGTGTTTGCGGAGGCTAGTACCATTGTCGCCGTGATCGGGATAAAGAGCAATGCCAATGCTAGCGCCAATTTTCTCGTGAATATTGGCCTGGATTTCAATGGGTTCTTTCTGAACATCAATAATTTGACGGGCGATGTCGCGCGTCATCGGAATATTGTTAGTGTTTTTCAGAATAATGAAGAACTCGTCACCGCCCAAACGCGACACCAGGTCAGTGCCTCGCACTATACTGCGAAGCCGCGTCGCGACCACTCGCAAAGCCTCATCACCGGCATCGTGGCCATAGGTATCGTTGATGTATTTGAAGCCATCGAGGTCGATCATCATCACCACAAAACCCTTGTCGGTGGCGCTGGTCTGCTCGATCAATTCTTCCAGCGCATCCTCAACCACCTGACGATTCGCCAGACCGGTGAGGCTGTCCTTCTCCGCAAGTTCCCGCGTATGGGCTTCGTCGATCTTTCGCTGGGTGACATCATAGATAACACCTTCCGCCGTCGGCGTCTGCTTCTCGCCGCCAGCAG
>CAZEWY010000100.1:0-12169 GCA_964515945.1 uncultured Cellvibrionaceae bacterium | reverse complement strand
AAAACACCGGGTTTACCTTCACCTCATCGGTTGTGGGCGGTAACGTTCCCAAGGAGTTCTTCCCGGCGATCGAGAAAGGCTTCAAGTCAATGTTGACTACCGGCCCCCTGGCGGGCTTCCCAGTATTGGACGTGGCTGTAGAGCTGACAGACGGTGCCTACCACGCCGTTGACTCCTCGGCCATTGCCTTTGAAATTGCCGCCAAAGGCGCTTTCCGCCAGTCCATGCCGAAAGCCGGCCCTCAGTTGCTTGAGCCCATCATGAAGGTTGACGTTTTCAGCCCGGAAGATCACGTAGGTGATGTGATTGGTGACCTGAACCGCCGTCGCGGCATGATCTCCGGCCAAGAGCCGGGCGCCACCGGCGTGCGCGTCAAGGCCGATGTACCGCTTTCAGAAATGTTCGGTTACATCAGCACGCTGCGCACCATGACGTCCGGCCGCGGCCAGTTCTCCATGGAGTTCTCTCACTACGCGCCCTGCCCGGCGAACGTAGCTGAAGCAGTGATTGCCAAAGAGAAGGAAAAGAAAGCCGCCGCCGCTAAATAACACGCGGATTGGCGCCATTAAAAAGCCCTGCCAGCGAAAGCTGGTGGGGCTTTTTTTGCTTACATGGCCAATATGGCAGTTACTTAAGCGGTTCCCTTCCCGGCCCGCTTCGCCCCCCGGCTTGAGGGCTGTGGCTCCAATCCCGCCTTCCAGCGGTAGGTTGCTATGGATCGCGCCGGAATCGACGCAGAAATCTGATTGCCTTCGGTCAAAATATCGAATTGTTGCTGACTCTGAGTTGAGTTGACAACGACAGTGACGATGTAACCATCCGGATTTAGAAAAGCAACAGTGGTAACAGTCTCCAGCGAACCATAATCACTGGCAATGCGCACCGCGCCCGGTTGGATAAATTTGCTGAACTGGCTCATCAGCCAGTATTCCGGTGTGCGGTACCAGTCAGGATTATTCCCACTATTTTTTACCAGCAGGGTCGGCGCGAGCGCGCCGAGGGTGTTGTATGGCCCCTGATTGGCTTCGTTGAGGGTTTGTGTGGTCATGGTGACCCAGGATATATAACCTGTTGCCCAATTCCTCAGGTGACGCAGAAGTGACTGATAGCTACGGTTGTCGTCATTCGCGCTCAAGCCCCAAACAGTGCCTTCGGTAAATACGACGTTTTTGTCGGGATGCGCATTGTGCAACTGAGCCATTTGCTCGGAAGTGCCTGTATAGTGGTGAAAAGCGGTGGCATCAACATAATGGGCCTTGCCAAGGCTTTTTAGCGATGCCAGTTGTTCATTGGCCTGCTGCCAATAATCAAAATTATGGTCCAGCGTCCACAGTTTGACGTCTAGCTCAGGCCCATAATTTCCGCCGATATTGTGAAAATTCTCGTACACCTCGATTAATAGATCCCGTTCCGTTTGCCAGCTGATAATCATCCCTGGATATGCCGGGGGTTCGAACTGCCGCTCGTTCTGCATGGTAATGGCGTAAATGGGAATTCCTTCCGCTTGATAAGCTTCCACGAACTTTCTGAGATAGGCGGCATAGTCATCCAACATATCTGGCAGGAGCGGGCCTCCTTGAACCATGCGGTTGCTCTTCCTCATCCATGGAGGTGGGCTCCACGGCGATGCGACGATTTTCAGCTCGTTATTGGTTTCTTTTCCCACTTCCACCGCCATGCGTACCGTGTCAACAATGCCAAGACTGCGATCCCTCTCGATAGAAAATGTCGATTGCGGTGTATCCTGATAGGTGTACCAGCCCTTGTCGTGAGTTGGTGATGGGGCCGCGCGGGTACCATCGGAAAAATCGGATGTGCCTATGGTGATGCGAAATAAGTTCATGCCGGCACCGGTCACCGGATCAATAAGTGCGCGCAGGAGCTCCCGTTGTTGTGCGGCGGTTTTGTTTTTGCGAATGGCATAGACGGTCGTATGCTCCAACGATGTACCCAGCCCGATCATCGTCTGGTATTGGATCGACGGATCAACGTTGATAACCGTCCCGTCAGTGTCTCCCACCCGGGTAATGAACAATGGATTTTGTTGATCCAATGTTCGTGGAATTTCCGACTCCGGCCATGGGTCGGTGTACCAACGGGAGCTCATGGGATGATATTCCGTCGATACCCACGACTGCACAAGGTAATCGGACTGGGCACAGGCTCCCTGTATAAATAAAATCACGCCGGCGACTGTCACAAGCGCACGTCCCCGGCCGAGCATGGATGTATTCATAGTCCTTCCTTATCGCAATATTCGTTCGTTTGTCGGCCCGTTCTCATTGTGTGACACAGGACGCCCTCTCCCGCAGTAAGTGCATGCTGCACGTCCAGTGACTCGCGCATGGCACATGGGTTAACGATCACTTAAGGTCAAGATAACAACCGGCTGTGGGATTCGTCGTTCGTCTAACATTATTCCCAGGAACAAACTCGCACGAACGTCGTTCTGATAAAGTGAGATCACCAGAACCCAATAACCCATTGTTATTCAAGACTAAATGTGGGTTTTGGTGCTGAGGTTGGTAGAGCCGCCGTCGGCCAGACCTTCCAGTTCGAGTAAGAGCACTCGGACGATGTCACGAAAACAAATTGGTATTCTAGGACCTGTTCATGCCGGGCACGCTGGCGGATTCGAGAGCTGGTACCGATCTGGCTATAGAATCTTCGATCCGGTGCGTTTGGCCTGAGCTGTTTCTCGTAGAGGTGTAAACCTCTCCTATGCCCCATTCAGGTGAATTTGTGAATGGGGCTTTTTTGGATAAAATAGACGATAGAGTTATATCAGAATTTTCTTGAGGATTCCCTAGATGACGGGAAACCGATGAGTTTTTAGGTTAAGCAGGAGCTCTCGATTCGTGGGCAAGTTTGCCATACACCTACTCACCTTGCTTTGAGCTTCCTTAAAAGCTTGGTACTCATTGTGGTACTTGCTGGTATTTTGCTTCAGGATGCCTTCCTGGGTTTCGAATCCCATTCCATAAAGGATATAAAGATAGCTGGCAACGGGAAAGAGCTGTTCCGCCTGCGGGAAGTCTCTCCAATAAGGTTCCCGGTGACGCCAGAGCGTCAGTAATTCCTTGAGTTCAGCACTGGCATTGTCTTCGCGTGATACTTCCCGCCAATAGGCTGAATCCCTCCGTTGACTTAGCAAATAGTGCAGCTTGAGAAAATCGATAACATTTTCCCAGCGATAGATCGACAATTGATTATACCGCTGCGCAACGACCTCCATCGCATCCCGCGAGCAAGGCAGTTCGTCGCGAATGTATTGCGCAGCCAATTCAACCATTACCAGTGCAGATGCTTCCAGGGGCTCGATAAAACCTGCCGCCATACCAACAGCCACACAGTTCTTATGCCAAAATTTGGCGCGGTGCCCCGGGTTGATTTTGAGATGGCGAGCCTCAAGACGCTTTACGGCATCCACGCCGAAATCTCGAGCTATATAGTCTCTTAACAGGTACTCCGCTTGATCATGGCTCATAAACTCGCTGGCATACACATGACCAACTCCCCGGCGACTGGCGAGATGAATATCCCATATCCAACCAGCCTTTTGAGCCGAAGCAATGGTAGTGGATGCTATCGGCGCTTGCTCGTCAGCATAAGGAACCTGTATGGCTATAGCACTGTCGTTGATCGAGACGTCGCTTTTACTGACAAAGGGAATGCCAAAATGTTCGCCCAACAAGCGTGAATGGGTACCGCTACAATCTATGAAAAAATCACCGGAGACCTGGTCATTATCTCCTGTTTGTAGCGCAGAAATATTACCCGTATCGTCAGAAATCACTCGTTCCACGTGGGCAACTCGATGTTGCACGCCGAGAATCTCTATGCAGTGATCCCGTAGAAGTCGTCCAAATCGCACTGAATCAAGATGATACCCGTAGTTCAAAGCGCCGGCGTATTCTGCGGTTCCTGCTTGCTTTGGTGCACGGAAGGCATCGCATAATGCTGGCTGTTCACAATAGGCTTCTGCAAATGGGGCATCACCACCATATTTCCGCAAAGCAATAGAAAGATGCGGTTCGCCGAGACCAGAGGGCAAAGAAAAAGGGTGATAATACCGATCTTTTTCGTCACCATTTCTCCACCCTACGAACTGGGATCCCTGCTTAAACGACACATCGCATTGCCGAATAAAGTCTGTTTCCGAAATCCCCATGCTCATGAGAGTTGAGCGCATGGATGGCCAGGTTCCTTCGCCCACTCCGATAGCCGCTATATCCGGTGACTCAACAACGGTAATGCGAATGCTGTCACTAGTCTTTGTTTTATAAGCTGACGCCAATACGCCAGCGACCAACCATCCGGCCGAGCCGCCCCCAAGGATAACGATATTTTTTATTTCGCGACTCATTTATCGGTATCCCTCTAATTGTACCTGGCATTAGAGCCGGACGGCATGGACATCAACACGCCAAGGCATCCACTATGGATTGAATTCAAGAAAAATATTCGCGGTCAGACGGCCCTTCATGGGATCCGTATGAATATCCTTCTCCGGTAGGATCATGGCCGAGTGAATCAAACTACTTGGGTAAACCGCCAGTCGATGCTGCTGATAAGCAACCTTGTCGATCAATTCAAAATGGTTATTACCGGATGTCATGTATTGCTTTTTTGGTTGTCCGTGTCGATCGACGTATCGATCAATTTCCGATAGGTATAATTGGCGATTTTCCGCCGAAATGCTTTCAAATCCCGTTGGCAGATGACGAAAGAAGCCCGTATGCCCATGATCTCCGGGCGACAAATAATGCAATATTGCATAGGAATAAGGCTTTGTCGTATCAAAGTGCGGCATGCATTGAGCCGTTGAGAGCGTCTGTTCCGGTTGGGTTACTAATGAAAATGACGCCTGAGAAATATTCGGCATCAAGTTTTTGGGAATCCGGTAAACATCTGAAACAAGCTTTGCTATGACTGACATTATCGCCAATACATACTGGTTTGGCAGGTTGCACCGCACTCCAGGATAATAGTTTTTCCTGTCAAGAGAAAAGTCCAAGTCACGCGCATGCTGCCGTAAACTCTCAACCCAGTCGACACCAACATCATTTATCGTGATAACGGGCGTTTTACTCAGACCTACGGCCTGAATGACCACGTCATTCAATGGGCGGTTTTCGCTTCGTATGATAGGCCTGTCTGGCGCGCGCCACTCTCGAACCTGTGCCGAAGCTTGGGAGCGAAACTTCGAAACGCGCTCAATAAATGCGATATGGTCAGAGAACGATTTTGCGACTTTTTGAACATCTTGATGCGTGGTGGCCAGAAAATCTTCAAGTGCTGATGCACTCATACTTGATGCCAGAGGATGTAACTTCCTGGGCTTAAAGCCTGCCTGTAAGAACATCTGTGCCCAGTAGTTTTCCTTGAAAAGTTCATCTTCCCTGCAATCGATAAATCCTGCCTCCTCAAATAGTTCTATACGATTTTGCAAGCTATCAGGAACCTCCGAGCGATCGAACGACTTGTCGATGGCCAGCCGCCGCAGTACAGCAAAATCCCGCATGGCGTGCAGTTCACGCGTCATTTCTCGGTTAAAATAGGCTGCGGAGGATGAGCAGCACTCGTCACCGGGGAAATGCGCCAGTAAGCGCAAGATCCCTCTGAAAATCAACTGCAGTTGGACCGGTTCATGATAATCCACATATCCCGCAGCGGCTCCCAGGGCAATGCAGTTTCTGACCCACATGTGTCTATAGGCGCCGGGGGTCAGTTTCTGGTGCTTGATTGAATCATGGGGTTCCGGTCGTTTTTGTAAGTGCTTCAGCGCGTCATCCGCAGAGTTTCTGTTACCTGAATAGGACTGAGCATTCATCTGGCCGCGCTGACTGAACAGACGAAATTCCCGACCCATATCGTTTGGCCAGTCCTGTGTGTACAAGGACACGACAGAAGCGGATTCATGGTAAACGGCTACTATGCTGTCTTCAGGCAACCATCGAGCCCAGGACTCTCTGGGTTCGTCAGAGACCGCTCCTATTAAGCTCGCATGATCACCCGTGCAGTCAACAAATAAGTCTCCTAATATTCTTTCTCCCGACTCGAGTTCAAGTGACTGAACTCCCCTTTCAGAGATTTCCACTCCATCTACTTTCAAGCACGAGCTTTTTTGTTGTACACCCAACCCGAGAGCCAGCTCCTTTATTCGACAGGTATATTCGTGAACATCAAACTGATAACCATGCTCGGATGGGTAGTTCGGTAGAGAGCTATACCTGCTCTGGAGCGCACCGACATTTTCAATACAATATTCAAGCAGTGGTCTGGCAACACCGGAATCTCGTCCTCGCAACCACAAATGATAAAACGGAGAAAGCCATGACCCCTTTCCCAGCTGCCCAACGGAAATTCGATGACCGCCATCTTTAGTTTCTATTTCAGATCCCAGTCTGAAATAGGCGCCGGACAACGCCATGAACGTCTCTTCAGGAAAACGAAGTAGTTTATTGAACTCACAGAAACGGCGTCCGGCGGTTGCTACTGGCAAGAATTCAGGTTCTTCGTCATCGCCTATCACCGTAATGCGAATTGCCTTGCCGAGCGTAATTGCACACGCCGCCGCAACAAGCCACCCTCCCAGACCAGAACCGGCGATTACCAGGTTCTTCACTTCTTCGCAATTATCTTCAGACACATTGCTCATACGTCAGTTCTTCTGCGGTAAATCATACCCATTCGCCGGCTTTGCAATAGTGGTTTAAATACTCCTGGTGACTTGGCATCTGCTCCAGTGTTCGCGATATGGTGTTTCTCAGGCCAAGAAGAAAGTTCTTCAAATCATCGTCAGATAATTGATTTGCAATCGGGTGGTAGCTCTGAGGCAGGACTCCCTGGCCGACCATCACCTGCAACCACGAAGATTCCGCAAAAAGTTCGTTGGATTTGATAAATACTTTCCCCGTTTTCGAAAACATTTCCAAGCGGTCTTTCAAGCTCACTGGTATCGGCATTTTTCTGCAGAAATTCCAGAATGGGCTATCATCGCGTTCTGTGAGATGGTAGTGCATGACGATAAAATCACGGATATTATCGGTTTCTATCCGCATCTGTTCGTTATACTCATCTGTATCACACGCATTTATTCCATCATACGGGAACATCTGCACCAGCCTTGTTATGCCGCGTTGAACTAAATGAATACTTGTCGATTCCAGCGGTTCGACAAAGCCACTGGATAGACCAAGGGCGATACAGTTGTTACTCCAAAATTTCAGCCTCTTTCCGGTTCTATACTTAATGACCCTTGGTTCGTTGATTTTACGACCTTCGATATTATTATTTAAGAGATTAAGTGCTTCATCGTCTGACATATAGCGGCTGCTATATACAATTCCATTACCGACACGGTGCTGTAGCGGAATCTGCCATTGCCAGCCTGCATGGTGCGCAATAGATCGGGTATAGGGTCTTGGCTCCCGTACAGACTCCGTCTGCACTGCAATGGCGCGGTCACAAGGCAACCAATGTGACCAGTCCTCAAACCCTGTATGTAAGGTTTGTTCGATGAGCAGCGCCCTCATCCCTGTGCAGTCTATGAACAGGTCGCCCTCTACGCACATTCCCGAGTCCAGAAGAACCGATTCAATAGACCGCTCTTCGCTCAGTTTGACATTGACAACTTTACCTTCGATGCGCTGAGCACCAAGTCTGGCGGCATACTCCGCAAGGTATTTGGCGTAATAACCAGCGTCAATATGAAAGGCGTAGCTGATGGGTGTATTCGGTAGGTGGGCAAACTTATGTTTAAGTGCAGCCTGAGCTTCTACAGAATAGGCGCCCAGGGGAAAGTCAATCCCAAGCTCCAGACCTCGACGCCAAAAGTGCTGGAAGCTGGCGGCCCAGGTACTTTTTCCCGGGTATCCGAACGCGTGGATATAGCTATGATCGATACTTCTCCAATTTTCAAACTGAATGCCGAGTTTCATGGTTCCTTTCACGAAGGATAGAAATTCCTTTTCGTCTATTTCCAGGTACCGGTTTAATAAAGTGAGTGGCGGTACTGTGGCTTCACCGACCCCTACCGTTGAAATTTCATCAGATTCAATCAGCGTGACGCTGACGCTTTTATTAAGGGTTTTCGACAGTGTCGCCGCTGCCATCCAGCCGGCGGTACCCCCGCCCACGATAACGACTCTTTTTATTTTTTCTTTAGTTGTCATGCTCAATACCACCAATGACCTGGACCATAGATCGACGTATCAGCGATTTAGCTGGGATATCAAATAGGCTCGAATCCGTCTTCCCCAATCTGGGTTGGCACTCCCGAGGACACCTTTTGCGTGATCCGGAATATGCTTTATAGTTTCTTCATCGAAATCAAATACATAGCGATCAAACATCATTTTCCACGCGTTTCTTTGCTTTTCCGGAAGCTCTCTGATTGCAAGAATTGCGTGATACATCGCATCGATGGCGTTGCCGTGGGATTGTGCGTAGTCGCTCATCCAGTAATTCACTAGAATATTCAATGAATCCAAACTTTCCACATGGTGCCACCACATGCCGGGTATGTACAACGCATCGCCTGGCTCCAGTTCCGCCGTTTGGGCGTGCTTCAGGGCCTCCCTGAATTTTGGATGTTTTTCAAAATCCGGTTCATGAAAGTCGACCAGGCTAATGGCTTGACCCGCCGGTGTTTTGTCAAGAGGCCCTACGTAAAGGTTGTCCATCTGGGAAAATGGAAACAGGGTGAACCGACGTCTACCACTCACGCAACAGGCAATGTTGGGCGGGTTGTCCCAGTGTGCAGCAATGCGGCTTCTGTTACAGAGCCAAATACCCATAAACGGGTTCAGATGGTCAAGAGGTAGATCATTCTGTGATCGAAATCCGGGCAGATATTGATCTACTGAGGTAGAGCCAATGTATAGGGTAGGTGGTTTTTCAGCACCTCTAAATTCTGCAAGCTTCTTTAATGCGTCATCGAGTTGGAATAAAATTTTCTTATAATTAAAGCCAGAGAAAGATTCATCGAAAAAAATTCTACCACCGTCTTCAGGCTGTCCGAAAAACCCCAGTACATCGGCACCCTGGTAAAACTGTAAAAGATATTTGTGGATCGATTCCTGAGACTCCGTTGCTGCCTGCACAGCAGGCCAGGAAGAGACAAGTTTTCGCAAGATTACGGGTTCGTCAGATGCGAATAGGTTTTCAAAGAAATCCTTACCACCTGTATAGGTAATGCTTTTTATAGTTGTTGTTACATCCAGCATTATTTAACCATTTTGTCATCTACTATCCTGGGCTTCCGTAGCTTTTTCTCTTCCAGCTTTACCAGTTTAGCCACATTGGAATGAGAGGCGAGAACCATGTGCAGGTATTGCAGGTACCCACTGGAATGAAGCTCGGCCACGAAGTCCCCGGGAAGGGACGCGAGTTTTTCTTCGTTTATTGTGTAGAACCCGGATACTGTCAAGGAGTTACCATCGGTCAAAGTGATTTTCAGATTGATAACTTCCAGCAGTTCGTTCTTCACCATCACGGTGGATAGGCGTTTGTTCAGCTCAATGCCATACTGAATAAACTCAAGCAGTTCCAGGATAGAGTTTAAGTAGGGCGAGTAACCACCATGCTCAAGGAATACAGCCTCGCCTTCATCTTCACTTATGCGGGGGCTGTCCATGTCAACATAGACTTTGCTGTCTGCACTGGTCTGATTGTAGCTATCCGGCTGCGGCGTCACTCCAATTAAAAACGGGCGGCGCCGAACGGACGCCGGGATGTAGAAAGCATCCCAGCCACTGTCACTCAGAAAAAGATTTTCCTGGCTTCGCAATCCCAGGAGCGCTACAGGGAAGAAATCGCCGGTATTCTGATCCTTCCTGAAAAATATGGGGTAGTCCGCTTGAATGGACCTGAATTCATGGGGAAAAGTAATGACCGACATTTCATTCTCGCCTAATGTGGGAGCGTAGCCGGTATTCACATGTAAATGTTTGTGCTTAACAGCGTCCAGCAAAACGTTATTTGTCATATATCTTTTCCAACATTAGAATTTAGGGCGATTTTCCGCTAACAAGCAGGATCTTTCTAAGCCCAGTCGAGATTCGTTCAACTAAACCCCAGTTATAGATATCTACCCGAACCAAATCAATCGAGCCTGACCCCATTGATCACCAGTTGCTGTGCAGGAACAGCCGGGGCTGGCCGACACCCCCGAGCCCCTTTTTTCTTCGGGCAAAAGGCAAGACCTGGCTCTCTCACTCCTTCGCTACCTTTCTTGCGATTAGTTCAGATCCTTATAGGAAACTGCCGAATAGCAATCAATCGGATATTCAGGAAGTTTTTTCTCACCATAAAAAGGTGATAAAAAGACCAAAGACTCTGGTGCAGCGCCCACCACGATATCATGTTGGGTTCCGCCTTCTTCCACCAATCGTATACCCGAAGGAACGGCATTTCTAGAATCCTGACTCAGCAAAAAAAATAATCCGTTTTTGCGCAAAACCCGAGGGAAACAAACCTCCATATAATCACTTGAGTTTATAGAAGACAACTGAGAAACAGCAATTTGACCTTCTTCTTTTCTTTCTTCTAGATCAATCATACTGTTTTTCAGCGAAAAGTATTCCCCATTACGGCTATGTAAAATAATCTCCCATACTTGATCCAACTTGTCTCTTTTCAAAAAAGCAGCATCAATCCCTATAAGAAATCCTTCAATCAGAGAGCGATAACTGTCATCAAGCTTAATTCTCATTGCGAATGTACCTCAATTTACTTCCTTATCTTTCGGAGGGTAGTGCAAGGTTTCATGTGGCTTGTCACCGTTAGCAGGTATATCAATTCGCGGGCCTTTCTTGTCAGTACCTGACCTTAGCCTAACGCCGTTTTCTCCAACCTGAGTGCCATTATCAGTTTCTTCGGCATTACCACTCGGATTCAACACGCCGAAGTCAGCCTCCGCATCGCCTGTCCCGCCATGTTCAGGCGCCAGCGGACCACTATTATGCCTGTTCCCCTGTGGACCTGCTTTGTCATCTTGAACTCCGACAAGATTACCCGGCAATTCTGATGACTCATTCATCATGCTGTCCGTAGGCGTGTCACCTGGGATAGTCATAGCGATAATAGCTACACCAGCTACTCTAGCCCCGGGAACAGGAGCAAGACAGACAAGCCCTCCCGCTGCCCTGGTACCCCAAACCATTACCGCTGACTTACCGGTGTGATCTACATAATTCATCGGATCATTGTGCACATAGGCATATAGATTCATCTGATCCTGGTAACCGATAGGATCGGCTTGCATTAGTTTTTTTACTTCTCTAACTCAACTCGTTTGTGGTAATCCCTATATCCGAATTCGGGCACGTCTATGTAAAAACCATTATCAATAAAAAATATTTTACTGATACCGCCGTTCTTCATCTGATCTATGACGATAAACCCATCCCCTTTTTCCAGTATCTTGTAGGGCGCTTTTTCGTGGCTTATCTCATTACCCTCCTTGTCGAACAAGGTTGTCCAATACTCATCCTCCATAAATTCAACAACATGAGAGCCGCATAATTTGGCCTCAAAGCATTGGATTACTTGCTCCGGCGGGTCGTCCATAGCATATAGTTCCGACAAGATCCTTTCACGATCTGAGGCCCACGTCCCAATCAAAGGGCTTTCTTCTTCACCACCTGCATGGCTACTGTGCAATGCACACATAAACAGTATGGTTAATAGGGCTGCAATAGTTGATTTCATTTGTATCATCTCAGTGAAATTGCCTCATCAACATTTTCTGCTCAGGTTCTTCGGGCTGTGGCCGCTCTTGCCTTTCTTTATTTTCGGCCTCACGCTCTCTTCGCCGTTCATCCATACGGCGATGGAGGTCTCTGCGCCACTCATCCGCGCTACTGCCGGAATTCGAATTCTCACCGGTGTCTTCGTTGCCGCCGCGGTTTTCGCTTGAGCTTTCTAAAAGCTCTTCCGAGCAGTGCTGCAATAAACACACGTTCATTCTGGGACCAGCTCGCGCACAATGTTCGGCTTGGCAGATCTGCGCAGGAGAGAGACCACGCTCTTCAGCTTCTTCCCTTATCTTTTCTTTAACTTTTTCTGTGGCTTTTTCTTTAGCCTTTTCCTTTCCCCATCCAAATAAATCTTTAACAGGCTGTTGAAATAGGCACAGGGTTTCCCGCTTGATTCCAGAAATTCA
>CAZEWY010000099.1:0-12282 GCA_964515945.1 uncultured Cellvibrionaceae bacterium | reverse complement strand
CTCAGCGACGCGGTTTTTTCGATGCAACTCCTCAAGCTCCGCGCGGGCCGATGCGTCGGAAGTGGCTCTACCCGCGGGTACACCCGTCACCGAGGCTTTAACACGTGACACGGCATGGCCCGCCTTTTCGACCCGACGTTCAACCGACGAGCCTGCACCCTGGGCGTCATCACCGTGTTTGCTCCCTTTATCCACAGTCTTACGTTCGCGGATGATCTGAAGGTCACGCTCCATTTCGTCGCGTTTGGAGCGGAGCCCAGATAGATAGCGATTGAGTTCCTGTTCTTCTTCCTGGGTTGTCGCTACCAGACTCTCAATGATGGGAATGCGATCTTCTATGCCTACCAGTTCCTCGACGCCGGATTCGGCGAGATCTTCGCGCGCTTGCTGTAAGGCCGTCTGAATTTGCGCCTTCAGTTCCTCGGCGCGATTGTTCAGTGAAGAGAGTTCGCGATTGGCATTGTGTCGATTGGCCTGCTTGCGACCAATTTCTGCCCGCACGTCGTCGATCGCACCGTCAATTTCCTCAATAGCCTGACGAGCGACTACGTCTGGTGCGGCATTTTCGGCCGCGTCGATCATGGTTGTAAAAGTGCCGCCAACAAGGCGAGCAACACGGCCCAGTAATGATTCGCTCATGGTTAAGTCTCCTTACAGAATTTGATTGTTATTGTCTTCGTCCGCCAATCGGCACAAGCGCCGCATCGATATCAGCCTTTCGGTGCCGAGCGATTCGGCATTATAAAGAGCAGGATCCCGGGCAATATCAGTTTGCAGCGTGATATCCATTAATCGCGACAGATGAAGGGCAAGTGCATTTTCCAATGCCTCCAAGGTAGCCTTCTCCGGGAGGTGATCAGAGTCAGACAAACCATCGGCCAATAGCGTTGCCAGCAATTCTGGCGTCCATTCGAGCAAACGCCTCACCAGCTGTGAATGCATCCTGTGCTGATTTTCGGCCATTTTTATTGAATCATGCAAGGGACCAATCAGGTTATTGGCTAGTGTCAGTGCCGCTCTATAATCACGCCCAGCCTCCTGCTGCAGGCGCCGATCTTCGATTAGTGCGCGGACCTTATCGCTAATGGTGGCGGCGCCGGCAATCTTCAATGACGCCAGGAAGCTCTGGTCTTCTTCGCCAAGGCGGATTGTAGTCGGATGCATTTTGGTAGTCATGAGCTATCTGCCGGTTGATCAGTAGTTCAAGATTAGCTTTGTATTCAAATGTAGTCAACATGTATTTTTTGTCAATCCAACCCATAATTGCAATGACTGAGACTCGTACCCATACTTGGCAAGAATATCGCACAGTTTTCGCTATCGATAACAACCCCGCAGGAATAGCCATGAAACCAGCGCTGATTTGCGCTTACCTGCTGTTAGTGACCGGCTTGGCAGGCTGTGATACCTACCCAAAGGATCCGCTGTCGACTCTGGAGGAGGCGAAATCCGAAGGTTTGGCGGTGGGTGTCATACAGGCGCCACCCTGGGTTGAAATGGCTGGCGGCGATCTTCGCGGGATGGAGGTCGACCTGGTCAAAGGCTTCGCCAAAACCCTGGGGACGGAGATCAACTGGGTACGGGGCAGTGAAACCGAGCTGATGCGCATACTGGAAGCTCATGAGCTACATGTGGTCATTGGGGGACTGAGCGCACGCACACCCTGGAAGAAATCCGTGGGCCTGACCAATAGCTGGATCAAGGAAAACATTATTGTTTGCCATACGACCCCCGGACCACTGCCGGATGAGATCAAGGGGTTGTCCGTCGCGGCGATCAAGGGCTCCGCGGTTATTGCAGACGTCAAAAACAAAGATGCCGTCCCCAATCCGGTTGACTCCTTCGCGGGCTATTCAGGACTTATGGCCATGAGCGAACTGGACAGCGCGCGCGCCGAATGTGGTTCCGACACCCGGGTCATCAAAACCAACAAGCATGTGATAGCCGTTGCCCGTGGGGAAAACGCATTGTTGATGGCTCTGGAGGAGTATTTGAATGCAGCCGGCTATTAAGGACCGCATCGGCGGAGTACTGAAATATCAATTGCCCCGGGAGCTGGCCGAGCGCTATAGCAAGGCGTGCCGGCTTGAGCGGGTTACGGTGGCCTATCTGACCACTGTTATCATTGTCATGTATCTGGCCATGGGTGCCTCATCGGCAATGAAGGCTGCTTGGATAGAAGATGTGGTGAGCATGTTTCCCGCCGTCGCTTTTCTGGTGGCCTCCCGATTTCACAACAGAAACTCGGATCAGAATTATCCCTATGGTTATCACAAGGCCTTTACCGTGGCGTTTGTCGGTGGATCCCTGGCGCTTCTGGTACTGGGTCTATATGTATTGGTCGATTCAGTGCTAAGCCTGGTCAGGCAGGACCACCCCACTATCGGGAGCATGAACCTGTTCGGTCGCGAGATCTGGGTTGGTTGGGCGATGATTCTGGCACTGTTATACAGCTGTATCCCCGCGATGATAATCGGCCGAAAAAAGCTGCCACTCGCCAGCGACCTCCATGAAAAGGTCTTGTATGTCGATTCGGAAGCCCAGAAAGCGGATTGGATGACGGCCGTGGCCGGTATCATCGGAGTTCTCGGCGTGGGATTCGGCTTTTGGTGGGTGGATGCGCTGGCAGCCATCCTGATTTCGCTGAATATCGTTTATGACGGAGTCTCCAGAACCCGCGACAGCATGAAGGACCTCATGGAAGAATTGCCGATGACCTTCGATAACAAAAAAGTTCACCCGCTGGTGGAGGATGTCATCAAACTTTGTTTGAGTCGGGATTGGGTCAAGGACGTCCGCGTCAGGATGCGTGAGCATGGAATGGTTTTTTTTGGCGATGTTCTGGTCATTCCCAGGTCCGAGGATAATCTGGTGGAAAAAATTGAGGAATTGACCCGCGAAGCGGGAGAGCTCGACTGGAAAATCGAGGATCTCGTCATTAGCCCGGTTAAAAAATTTCCCAATGAGAAAACCCGCGATTGATGATCAGAGGTTCCCTAGATTAGACTCGAGCCGAAAACAGGGCAACACAGCCCCTCACCTCAATGAAGGTGTCATTAAATCGCTGGTCTAGCGCCTGTTGCAAATCCGCCAGTGTGTCTTTTTCATTGGAGAAAACACCTTTGCGGTTATAAATATTCATCAATCGCTGGGCAAGCCAGTTGCGGGGCAGGTCTCCCTGCAGAATGGTGGAACCGAACAGCACCGCACCGGGATTCATCAACGGTTTCAGGTGATCGAAAACCACGGCCTTGGTTGCAATGGTGCCCGGTATGCAGTGCAGCAGGTAATTGACTCCGATAGAGTCAAATCCTGGTATTTGCAGCGCCACGGGGTCCAGCAGGTTACAGCGATAGGTTTCCGGCCTGTATCGCGCAATGCGTTGCGATGCAAATTCCAGGGTGTCTGCATTGAGGTCCATCAAGCCGATACGCGGCGTTTGCGACGGAAAGCGGCTACGGTCGAGAAAATAGCCAGTGCCGACGCCGACATCCAGGTGATTCGCCGACAGATGTTCGTTGTAGTGTTGTTGCAGGCGCCGGGTAGGGCACTTCCACAAGAGCGGGTTGGAAATCCCCAAAACCACAAGATCGTAAATTTGCAAAGTGCGGCGGGTATAAATTGCCTGACCGGCTTCAACGTCCGCGTCGGTAATGTTCATGGCTGTTCCCTGTCTTTTTTATGTATTCTTTTGTGGTCACTGTGACTTGTGAATGTTAGGAGTTGTCAGTAAGAATATCCAATTGGTCCCAAATGTCATCCACGCGCTTTTTTACGGCCGCGTCCATTTCAATTGGCGTACCCCATTCGCGATTCGTTTCGCCGGGCCACTTGTTGGTCGCGTCCAGGCCCATTTTGGAACCGAGACCTGCGACCGGGGAGGCGAAGTCCAGGTAGTCGATAGGTGTATTCTCAATTAGCACCGTATCCCGGGCGGGGTCCATGCGTGTGGTCATGGCCCAGATAACATCTTTCCAGTCGCGGGCGTTGACGTCATCGTCGGTGACTATGACAAACTTGGTGTACATGAATTGCCGCAGAAACGACCAGACACCCATCATCACGCGCTTGGCGTGGCCGGCATACTGCTTTTTCATGGTGACGACCGCCAGGCGGTAGGAGCAGCCTTCCGGCGGCAGGTAGAAGTCGACAATCTCCGGAAACTGTTTTTTCAGAATAGGTACAAAGACTTCATTCAAGGCCACGCCGAGAATGGCGGGCTCATCTGGCGGGCGGCCCGTGTAGGTGCTGTGATAGATCGGATTCTTGCGATGGGTAATGCATTCCACGGTGAAGACGGGGAAGCTTTCAACTTCATTATAGTAACCGGTGTGATCGCCGTAAGGACCTTCCTCGGCCATTTCGCCGGGCGCGATATGGCCTTCCAGAATAAACTCCGCTGAAGCGGGTACTTGTAAATCATTGGTTTGGCTTTTGACAACTTCGGTTTTACTGCCGCGCAGTAAGCCGGCAAAGGCATATTCGCTCAGGGTGTCCGGCACGGGGGTGACCGCGCCAAGTATGGTGGCGGGGTCCGCGCCCAGAGCGACGGAGACCGGAAATTTTTCACCGGGGTGCGCTTGCTGCCATTCGCGGAAGTCGAGAGCACCGCCGCGGTGACTGAGCCAACGCATGATCAGCTTGTTTCTGCCAATCAACTGCATACGGTAAATGCCGAGGTTCTGCCGCTCCTTGTGGGGACCGCGGGTAATCACCAGCGGCCAGGTGATCAGCGGAGCGACGTCGCCGGGCCAGCAGGTCTGGACGGGAATTTTGTACAGATCGACCGCCTCACCGTCCACAACCACTTCCTGACAGGGGGCTTTGCCGACTTCCTTCGGTGCCATATTGAGCACCTGCTTGAAGACCGGCAGTTTTTCCCAGGCATCGCGCATGCCTTTCGGCGGCTCCGGCTCTTTCAGAAACGCCAATAGCTCTCCCACCTCCCGCAGTGCCGCAACCGATTCCTGACCCATGCCCAGCGCTACGCGCTCGGGGGTGCCGAACAGGTTGGTCAGTACGGGAGTGTCGAAGCCGACGGGGTTTTCAAAAAGCAGGGCGGGACCCCCGGCGCGCAGGGTGCGGTCGGAAATTTCCGTCATCTCCAGACGGCAGTCCACCGGTTGGCTGATGCGCTTGAGCTGGCCCCGCTTTTCGAGCAGGGCAATGAAATCGCGCAGGTCTTTGAATTTCATTGATGGGTTCCAGTGGAATTCAGCAGTCCGTCTTCGGCGGGGGCACAAACTCTGAAGACATGAATCCGGTGTTTGCTGTTGTGACCGTCGCCAGCATGGATGCTGGCGCAGAGCCTACAGGGACGTATTCACGGCGTGTCACAGCAGTGAATGCCGGATTCATGTCTCCCCCGGCGCTAGGTGTCCGTATGAGTTTATTGAGTTGCTACTTCCGCTTCATAGACAGAAAGAACTCATCGTTGGTCTTGAAGTCTTTCAGCTTGTCGACCAGGAATTCCGTGGCGGCCACGTCTTCCATATCGTGCAGCAGCTTGCGCAGAATCCACACGCGGGACAGTTCGCTTTCAGTCATCAGCAGGTCTTCGCGGCGGGTGCCGGAGCGGCGCACATTGATGGCGGGATAGACACGGCGCTCGGCGACCTTGCGGTCCAGGTGCAGTTCCATGTTGCCCGTACCCTTGAATTCCTCGTAAATCACTTCGTCCATTTTCGAGCCCGTATCGATCAAAGCCGTGGCCACGATGGACAGGGCACCGCCTTCCTCGATATTTCGCGCGGCACCGAAAAAGCGCTTGGGGCGCTCCAGTGCATGGGCATCGACACCACCGGTCAACACCTTACCGGATGACGGAATAACGGTGTTATAGGCGCGGGCCAGACGGGTAATGGAGTCCAGCAGAATCACCACGTCCTTCTTGTGCTCCACCAGGCGCTTGGCGCGTTCGATGACCATTTCGGCCACCTGCACATGGCGCGAGGGCGGTTCGTCGAAGGTGGAGGCAACCACTTCACCGCGCACGGAGCGCTGCATCTCGGTCACTTCTTCCGGACGCTCGTCAATCAACAACACGATCAGGTGGCATTCCGGGTTGTTGCGGGTAATGGCCTGGGCAATGTTCTGCATCATGATGGTTTTACCGGCCTTGGGCGGAGCCACAATCAGGCCGCGCACGCCCTTGCCGATCGGAGAGACCAAGTCGATGATACGACCGGTGAGGTCCTCGGTGGAGCCGTTGCCGGTCTCCAGCCGCAAGCGCTCCTGCGGAAACAGAGGTGTCAGGTTTTCGAAGAGAATTTTGTTGCGGGAATTTTCGGGCTTGTCGAAATTGATTTCATTGACTTTGAGGAGGGCGAAGTAACGTTCACCTTCCTTGGGTGGGCGAATCTTGCCCGATATGGTATCCCCGGTTCTGAGGTTAAAGCGCCGTATCTGACTGGGGCTTACGTAGATATCGTCGGGTCCCGCCAGGTAGGAGGCCCCGGCCGAACGCAAGAAACCAAAGCCATCTTGCAGAATTTCCAGCACCCCGTCGCCATAGATGTCTTCACCGCTTTTTGCGTGGCGCTTGAGGATGTTGAAGATGACGTCCTGCTTGCGCGAGCGAGCCAGGTTTTCCATGCCCATGTTCTTGGCAAGGTCGATCAGTTCTTCAATGGGTTTGGTTTTGAGGTCGGTAAGGTTCATAAATTTTTGTTTGGTCTGGTTAGTGAGTACTTAAGTTGCAGGGAATTGAGCGTGGGTATCAGCAGGGTAGGGCTCTGATATGCTCAATCAGATGTCAGAATTTCAAATTGCCGGTCAATTGGCGATAAGGTCGCCTAGGTGACACTGGTTGTAGTAATGAAAGCTACACAACACGCGCATTATCAGGTCGGGGGAAGTCAGGAAAAGTTAGGAGGTTCGCCCAGTGGTGTTGTTCGGGTTTCGCCCATCGGTCTGTCTGGAAGTCGGGGATTGAATGACCGCAGGAGGGATGTACGAAACTGCTTAATCACTAGCTGACGGCAGTATAGCCACAAATTTACCTCAGTGCAAAGTGCCAGCGCCGACAGAGGTGCTTCAGCGCTGGCAGGTACCGGTTACAGGTTCGCTTCGATGAACTCTTTCAGTTGCGCCTTTGACAGGGCGCCGACCTTGGTGCCTTCGGCGTTGCCGCCCTTGAAGATCATCAGTGTCGGGATTCCGCGGATGTTGAATTTGGCCGGTGTTTCCTTGTTGGCGTCAACGTCCATTTTACAGATCTTGATCTTGTCTCCGTATTCGCCGGCCAGTTCGTCGAGTACCGGGGCAATCATTTTGCAGGGTCCGCACCAGGCTGCCCAAAAATCGACCAGAACCGGGCCCTTGGCCTGGAGTACGTCTTCTTCAAAACTGGCATCGCTAACGTGCGTCAGGGCATCGCTCATACTAACTCTCCGCGGATTGAACAAATGAAATTGCTGCAATGATAAGAGCTGTGCTGTTGAGACACAAGTCCCGGCACTGCCGGCAACAGCCGTTAGCAAGGTCTGGAATCGTTCGATTCCCGATACACCTCAACGGCATCAGAGTCGCGGAACGGTTGGTGCTAGGTGTCCGAGCCTATCAGGACCCGCTATTGGGACCCGTAAGTCGCTGCAATAATTCCGTTTGTGCCGCAGGAATGTCACTGTTTTCAACCAATTCATAGGTGCCATCCGGCAATTGTGTCCAGCGGTGGCGGCCGTCACTCACATAAAGCTCCAATTCATCCAGTACGCGCTGGGCAAGTTCCGGCTGCTCAATGGGAAAGCAGGTTTCCACTCGCCGGTTCAGGTTGCGCTCCATGAGGTCGGCACTGGCGCAATAAACCGTCGGATGCGAATTGGAAAAGTAATAGGCACGAGTGTGTTCCAGGAAACGACCAACAATCGAATAGACCCGTATATTGTCCGAGACGCCGGGAATGCCCGTTTTCAGTGAACACATGCCGCGCACTATCAAGTCTACCGTGACGCCCGCGCGGGATGCCTTGTAGAGTGCCTGGATCACCTTGGGTTCCGTAAGACCGTTGCATTTGAAGATAATTCGCGCTGGATTGCCTTCCTCGGCGGCTTTGGTCTCATTATCGATCATGCGCAGCAACTGCCGCTTGAGGGTAAAGGGCGCGTGCAGGAGTTTCTCCATGCGTTCGGTTTTGCCCATGCCGGTGAGCTGCTGGAAAATACGATGCACGTCTTCGCACAGGGCTTGATCCGCCGTCAGCAGGGAATAGTCGGTATAAAGACGCGCATTGCCGGTATGGTAGTTGCCCGTGCCCAGGTGGACGTAGCGTTTGAGTTGCCCCTGTTCGCGGCGCACAATCAGAATCATCTTCGCATGGGTCTTGTAGCCCACCACGCCATAAACCACCACGGCCCCCGCTTCCTGCAGGCGGCTGGCCAGTTCCAGATTCTCCTCCTCGTCAAAGCGCGCCCGCAGCTCCACTATGACGGTGACCTCCTTGCCATTGCGGGCCGCATCCTGCAGGGCATCGACAATCGAGGAATGTTCGCCGGTGCGATACAGGGTCTGTTTGATGGCCACCACCCCGGGGTCCTTGGCGGCCTGGCGAAGCAGTTGCACTACCGGCGCAAAGGATTCGAACGGGTGCAGCAGCAGGTAATCCCGCCGCGAAATCGCATCGAAGATATTATCCTTGCGGCTCAGCCCCTTGGGCATGCTGGGGGTGAAGGAGGGGTAGAGCAGATCGGTGCGGCCAACAATGGCCGGCAGATCCATCAAACGCTTGAGGTTGACGGGGCCGTTGACGCGGTAAAGGTCATCCTCTGTCAGACTGACTTCCTTGAGCAGGAAATCCGTCAGCTCCGACGGGCAATTATCGGCCACTTCCAGGCGCACAGCCGTGCCGAAGCGGCGCGAGTGCAGTTCGCCGCGCAGGGCGCGTGCCAAATCGGCAATACCCTCAACATCCACATCCAGGTCGGCGTTACGGGTAATGCGGAATTGGTAGCAGCCGCGAATGGTCATGCCCGGAAAGAGTTTTGCCGCATGGGCGTGAATCATCGAGGACAGGAAAACGAAGTTATGGCCACCGTCGCACAGGTCCGCGGGCACGGCAATAATGCGCGGCAGGGAGCGCGGCGCCGGGACTATCGCCAGGCCGAGGTCGCGACCAAAGGCATCCTTGCCTTCCAGCGCCACGATAAAGTTCAGGCTTTTATTCACCAGGCGCGGGAAGGGGTGTGCCGGGTCCAGACCTATGGGGCTGACAACCGGCAGCACCTCGGTATCCACGTAGTGTTCAATCCA
Source organism: uncultured Cellvibrionaceae bacterium (assembly GCA_964515945.1). Lineage (GTDB taxonomy): Bacteria > Pseudomonadota > Gammaproteobacteria > Pseudomonadales > Cellvibrionaceae > CAYQQJ01. The sequence goes on along the minus strand of CAZEWY010000099.1, from coordinate 3,036 downwards.
CTCGGCCTGGGGCTGCGTCCATTGGCTGCGGCGCAGGAAGTGAATATCTTCGTCGGCCAGGGCAGGGATGAGCACATCATTGAGTATCTGGTACTGCTTATGAACCGTTTCCCGCGTGATTTCACTGATCTGCTTGAGCGTATCTTGTGGCGGCACCCCGTCCGGTCCGGTGGTTTCCCGCTCAAATTTGATGCTCTGCATCAGGCCGGCGACGCGGATCTCAAAAAACTCATCGAGATTGGCACTGAAAATCAGCAGAAACTTGAGGCGCTCCAGCAGCGGATGCTCGGTGTCCAGCGCCTGACTCAAAACGCGCTGATTGAAATACAGATTGCTCAGCTCGCGATTGATGTAATTGGCCGGGTCAGCGACGCTGGTCGATTCGCTTTCGGTCAGGCTGTCGGAATCATCAATCATTGCACGGGCAGTCCATGAAGGTGGGATAGTATCTGAAAGGCACTTACTTAAGGTCCAGAACGAGCTGAGGGCCGATTTGGGGCAGGGCTTTCCAAGACCGTCGCCCGCAGGGACGCGGGCGTAGAGCCCCCATGGATGGGTCCACGGCGTGTCTTGGAAAGCCCTGCCCGAAGCGGACCGGGAACGAAACCCCTTAAGTCAGTGCCATTCAGAAATGTCTTATCTATTCTAGCTGATTGATGCTCCATCGGTAAGGACAGGGCGCACAGGACGGCCGCGAAAATGCCCTAGGCGATTATCCGAATCGCCCGAGAATTTCGTTGAGAAATCGCTGGCCCAATGCGGTGGTGCCGACATGCCCATCTTTCAGACTCAGCAGACCCTCATTGGCCAGATCGGTGACCGACTGGGCTATGGTGTCGAATTGCAGCCCGGTACGTATTTCGAAAAGCGTTTGGGAAAAGCCGCTATTCAGGCGCAGGGCATTCATCAGAAATTCCAACGGTAAATTGTCCACCGGTATCCGTTCAGTGCCGGCGGTAAAGGGCTTGTTTGTATTCAGGTAATCATTCGGCAAACGTGTTTTGCGGTAACGCAGAATATCATCGGGCGCATTGCGCGTGATCTTGCCGTGGGCGCCGGCGCCGGCGGCGAGGTAGTCGCCGAATTCCCAGTAATTGCGGTTGTGGCGGGACTGTCGGTCCTGGCGGGCGTAGGCGGATACTTCATATTGGCCATAGCCATACTCGGCCAGTTGTGCGTGCCCCGCGTCCTGAATGTCGGCGAGGACATCGTCCACCGGCAGTTGCGGCGGGCGATTATAGAAGACCGTGTTCGGCTCGATGGTAAGTTGGTACCAGGAAATATGTTCAGGACCCAGTTCAAAGGCCTGATCGAGATCGGCCATGGACTGAGATAGCGACTGCTCCGGCAGGCCATGCATCAAGTCCAGGTTGATATTGTCGAAGCCGGCATCCCGGGCGTAGCCAAAAGCGCGTAGCGCCTCTTGCCTGCCGTGTATCCGCCCCAGCTTGTGCAGATGCCGGTCATCAAAGCTCTGGATGCCCAGGGACAGGCGGTTGACTCCGGCGCTGTGCAGATCGCGAAAATTGCCATGTTCTGCCTTGCCCGGGTTGGCTTCCAGGGTGATTTCGATATCGGGCGCAAAGCCGAAGAGCCGTTCGGCTGTGTCAATAACTGCGCCTATGGCTTTGCCGCTGAACAGGCTGGGGGTGCCGCCGCCGAAAAAAATGGATTGTAGGGGCCGGCCTTGCGCCAGCGCCAGGTCCCCGGTCATATCCTGATTCAGGGCTTCCACATACGCCTGTTCAGGCAGTGTTTGTCCGCGTTCGTGGGAATTGAAATCGCAGTAGGGACATTTGCGCACACACCAGGGAATATGCACGTAGAGGGAAAGTGGCGGCAGCGGGTGATTGGCGGGCATAGGGGGCATCAGAGGTTTACCGAGGGGCTTAGTCATGTTTAGCCGACGCTTAGGGCCGCCAGCAGTTGCCGCGAAGCCAGGGCGCGGTGACTGATGCGACCTTTTTCCTCCTTGCTCAGTTGCGCGGCACTGCAATCGTGGGTAGGGACAAAGAAGAGCGGATCGTAGCCAAAGCCGCCGTCGCCTCGAGGTGACCTGAGGATGCGGCCCTCCCAACTCCCTTGACAGATCAGCGGTGTCGGATCCTGTGCGTGACGCATATACACCAGCAGGCATTGATAGCGAGCGGTGCGCTCGGTATCCGGCAGGTCGCCAAGGCGTTCGAGCAGGCGCCGGTTATTGTCCGCATCGGTGGCCGCCTCGCCGGCAAAACGCGCGGAGTAGATGCCTGGTTCACCATTGAGCGCATCCACCTCGATTCCCGAATCGTCCGCCAGTGCTGGCAGCCCGGTAGCCGCCGCGGCGTGGCGCGCCTTGAGTATGGCGTTTTCGACAAAACTCAAACCGGTTTCCTCGGCGGATTCCAGCGAAAACTGGGATTGCGGCAGGACTTCGCGGCCGCAATTGGCGAGCAATTGTTGAAACTCTCTCAATTTGCCGGCATTGCCACTGGCCAGCACTATGGGGGATGTGGATTTGTTCATTGGCTGCGCAAGGTTTTGGAAAATTTAACGGTAAAAGGCGCGCCTTCCGGCGGCCGTACATCGATGGCAAAGTGCAGAATATCCTGGCTGGTAACACGCAGTGGCGCAATATAATAGGTCGCTTCGCCTTCACTGATGGTCTTGAAATCCAGCGTTTTCTGCTGCTGCAGCAGATTGGTAGCCGTGCCTTTGAGATTCACCGCCTGACCAAAATTCTTGCCGTCGGCGTTCACGGAAATATTCACCAGGAACAGATCTTCGCCGCGCACCACGCCATAAGCGGCAGCAATTTCAGGTTGCAGAAAGGTGCTGTCAAAAATGGTGTGGTAAACCGTGTAATCGCCATGTTGCTGCTGGCCCTGCGCCTGCACCTGACTGACAAGTGTGAAGACAGTCACCAATAGACCGAAGCCACAATGTTTAATCAACTTGCTCATAAATAGTTCCGAATTATCATAACTTGGCAGTTCCAATCTGTTCACTGTTCACTGTTCACTGTTCACTGTTCACCGTTCACCGTTCACCGTTCAC
>CAZEWY010000098.1:0-12387 GCA_964515945.1 uncultured Cellvibrionaceae bacterium | reverse complement strand
CGCTCTTCAATGCTGCTCATAACGTTGTTTAACTCCTAAGTAGCTTTTAATTAGCCTTGCTCCGATAAAGAGCCAGTTTAAAACATGCCGCTCTCGAGTCCCGAGAATACGGCGAAAATTCGATGTTACCGCTCTTGCGTCGGCGCATTTTAACGCGAATTTCCCCGCGTTGTAACCATGATTAAGCTTTTATTAAAAAAAAGACAATATTCTTTTTAAAAACAAAGACTTAACTCATGTACATTCCACCATTTACATGAATGGTCTCACCGGTCACGTAGCTGGCGGCGTCACTGCAGAGGAACCTGACGACGCTGGCAATCTCTTCCGGCTGACCCAGCCGACCCAGTGAAATACCTGTCTGCAGGGCCTTTTTCTGGTCATCTGGCAGACTGCGCGTCATATCGGTATCGATAAATCCCGGCGCTACGGAATTGACGGTGATATTGCGCGAACCCACTTCCTTCGCCAGCGAGCGTGCGAACCCCATGACACCGGCTTTGGTTGCGGCGTAGTTGGTCTGGCCGGCGTTGCCCATGGAACCGACAATCGAGCTGATATTGACGATGCGGCCGGAGCGGGCTTTCATCATGCCGCGCAAGCAGGCTTTACTCAGCCGAAAGACCGCGCTGAGATTGGTGTTGACCACGTCAAACCACTCCTCGTCGCTCATGCGCATCAGGAGGTTGTCCTTGGTGATGCCGGCGTTGTTCACCAGAATCTGCGGTGCGCCGTACTCGTCCTGAATGGCTTTGAGCAGTGACGCGACCGAATCCGCACTGGTCACATCCAGAACCATACCAGCCCCTTTAAAACCTTTGTCCCGCAGGTTTTCAGTAATTTTGGCGGCGCCGTTGTCACTGGTGGCCGTGCCTATCACTATGGCACCATCGGCCGCCAGGCCTTCGGCGATCGCAGCGCCAATTCCGCGGCTGGCACCGGTCACCAATGCAACCTTACCCTGTAAAGACATAAGCGTTTTTTCCTCTTTCTCAGACTTGTGCCAGGGCGTCGGCCAAGGCATCGTTGGTTTCAGTTGCCAGAGTTGTCAAATCGCGTTCGATGCGTTTGTTCAACCCGCACAGGACCTTGCCGGGTCCGCATTCCAATGTGGTAGTGACACCCCGTGCAACCAGTTCCTTCACGCAATCAACCCACAGAACCGGCGAATAGATCTGTTTGATCATCAGTTCCTGGATGGCTTCGGGCGAGGACTCAGTGGTGGCGTTGACATTGTGTATGATGCCGCAGGCGGGGGCTCTGAACGTAGTTGCCAAAATCTCCGCCGCCAGTCGATCAGCCGCGGGTTTCATCAGTGCCGTGTGAAAGGGTGCACTGACCGGCAGAGGCAGGGCGCGTTTGGCACCGGCGTCCTTGCATAAAGCCATGGCACGCTCGACGGCGGCACCGGCACCGGCAATCACCACCTGCCCCGGCGAGTTGTAATTGACAGGGCCAACCACCTCACCCTGAGCCGCATCGGCACATGCCTGCTCAACCACAGCGTCCTCGAGACCGATAATGGCGGCCATGGCGCCAGTTCCCGCCGGCACCGCTTCCTGCATATAGCGGCCGCGGGCGCGCACCAGACGGATACCGTCGGCAAAATCGATGGCGCCGGAGCATACCAGCGCCGACCACTCGCCGAGGCTGTGCCCCGCCATGAATGCCGGCTCCGCACCGCCCCGCTCCCGCCAGACCCGCCACAGGGCCACGCTGGCGGCCAGAAGTGCTGGCTGGGTAGTCTCCGTCATGTTCAGGGTTTCCTGCGGTCCGGCCTGCACCAGTTGCCAGAGGTCATAACCGAGCACTTCCGAGGCCTCGGCAAAAACCTGGGTGACCATGGGAGTTGCCCCGGCAATCTCGCTGAGCATACCCACCTTTTGGGAACCCTGACCGGGGAAGACCAAGGCTAGATTCTGTTTCTGAGTCATAAATTCACCACCAACACATGCCGAATAGCATGGACCTGTATCACTGTGTTTTTGTTCTGCGCTGTCAGCCGCTGATGCGCAATTCCTGTTCAAGCCTTTTGGCGAGTCCGCCCTGCACTTGTTCCCGGGCCGCAGCCAGGGCTTGGCAGAAGCCGGTTATGGATGTGCCGCCGTGGCTTTTGATAACCGGCTTTTTCAGCCCTAACAGGGCCGCCCCATTGTGACGCGCGGGATTAAACTCGGCCCGCCACGCCTGAAGCTGATCGCGCACCAGCCAGCGAGCCAGACGACCGCTCAATCGGTCCCTCAAGCGCCCTTCCAGGCTGGAAAACAGCAGGTTGGCGGCGCCCTCGCTCACCTTGAGCGCGACATTCCCGGCAAAGCCATCGCAAACGATGACATCCGCGACACTGGTATAGAGATCGTGCCCTTCCAGGTACCCCACAAAATTGAGGCTGCCGAGCTTCTGGAGCTGAGCTGCCGCGCTTTGTATTTCGGGACTGCCCTTGGCCTCTTCGGCACCCACATTCAGTAGGGCGACGCGGGGTTCACTCATGCCGCCGGCTTTGGCCAGGGACACGCCCATGATTGCAAACTGCACGAGCTGATCCGCGGTGCACTCGAGATTCGCCCCCAGATCCAGCATATAGCTGACACCGCTCTTCCCGGGTATGGGTTTGCAAATGGCGGGCCGGTCGACGCCGTTGAATGTTCCTATAAGATGCTTGCTCATGGCCATGAGCGCGCCCGTGTTACCGCCGCTGATACAGGCATCCGCCTTGTTCCGCGCAACCAGATCCAGGCTGTGCCACAGCGAGGATTCGCGCCTGTGGCGCAGCGCGTAACTGGGCTTGTCGCCCGCGGTTACGGCGTCCGGAGCGTGAATGACACTGAGGCGTGTATAGCCGTGCCCTTCCAGTTCAGTCTGGATCTGGGCGCTGTCACCCACGAGGGTGATGCGGCTGTCGGGGAACTGCTGGAGGAACGCGAGTGAGGCGGGCACGGACAGGCGGGGACCCTGGTCCCCGCCCATCGCGTCAACGGCTAGCTGGATGCTGGACGACAACCTTAGTCGTCGTTGCTGACGCCAACCACTTTGCGACCACGATAAAAGCCATCACTGGTCATGTGGTGACGCAAGTGCTTCTCGCCGGTTGTAGGATCAACCGACAGAGTCTGTTCTGTGAGCGCGTCGTGGGAACGACGCATCCCGCGCTTGGAGCGGGTCTTCTTGTTTTTTTGAACGGCCATGGTACGAACTCCTGCTACGAATCAGTCAATGCAGCGGCTGCTGCATCATGTCTTAGTGTTTCCCTTCAGCTGCTTGAGCACCTGAAATGGATTGGGTTTTTGCTCGAAATCATCCCCGGCCGGATCGCCGCTGCTGAACAGGGCTTTGTCGGTACAGTCCTCCTCATGGAAGGAGACAACCGGCAAGCTCAACAGCAGTTCTTCTTCGAGGATCTCGTATAGATCTCCCTCGCCTTCACCTGTAATCCATGGATCATAGGTGGCAGGCAGTTGTCGTGCTTCCTCCTCGCTCCACACCACGGCGAGCGCAAAATCGCTTGTTACCCGGGTGCCGAAAGGCTCGAGGCAACGCTGACAAACTACGTCGAGGTCGGCGGAAACCTTGCCCTGCACAAGCTTTTCCCGCTGGTCATCCAAACCGAATTCCATATCCGCGACTACTCGTCGGACGGCGGCAACGGCTTCCTGCAAACGAGGCAGGGATTCAGCGGGTACTGAACCGCTGAAAACAGCCCCTTGATGGGCCAATTTGCGGGGATCTAGTCGCCGCGGGAGCGGCTTTTCCGGGGTGCCTGTCGACATAAGCGCGCAATAATAGGGAGTTGGAGAATATCTGTCAAAGAAAACCGTGTATTCTGACGGTTTGACCGGGATTATCCACAGAATTCAGGAGGCAATGGTGGCCAAACTCCTGCTGGCATCCAGCTCACCCTACCGCCGGGCACTTCTGGAACAGCTCAACCTTGACGCTGAATATCAAAGCCCTTCTATAGATGAAACACCATTTCCCGGAGAAAGTGCCCCGGATCTGGTCAAACGCCTGGCGCAACAGAAAGTCGAGGCCCTGACGGCCCGCTTCCCGGACTCGCTGATCATTGGCTCGGACCAGACCGCATGGGCGGATGGGCAACTGCTGAACAAGCCGGGCAACCACGACCGAGCCGTCGCCCAGCTGACCGCTTGCAGCGGTCATTCAGTCACCTTTTATACCGGCCTTTGCGTCTACAACGGTCCATCGGGAGAATTCGACCACCACCTGGTGACCACGGAGGTGGCTTTTCGCTTACTCACGGACGCGCAGATCCGCCGCTACCTGGAGATCGAGCAACCCTACGACTGCGCCGGTAGTTTCAAATGCGAGGGATTGGGCATCAGTCTATTCACAAGAATTGCCTCCGACGACCCAACGGCCCTTATCGGTCTGCCGCTGATCAGCCTTACAGCTTCCCTGAGTCGGTTCGGACTGGATCCGCTGGGATCGTAAAGCTGGGCTGTTGGGTTACGCCGCTTTCGCGGCTAACCCAACCTGCTCCACCAACCCGACCCCGATCATGCCCGCCAGGTAAGCAGGTCGGGAAAGTGGTCCAGGCACAATTCCGGTTCGAACGGGCGCAACCGATCCAGATGGTGGGCGCCATAGCTCACGGCGATGCGGGGCATCAGCACCCGGCGCGCCATATCCATGTCGTATTCGGTATCGCCAATCATCACACACTCTTCAGCGGGCACCGAAAACTCTTCGAGCAACTGGTGCAACATCAACGGATGGGGCTTGGATGCTGTTTCGTCGGCACAGCGACTGCCGTGAAAAAACCCCTCCAGACGCATGGATTGAAATATGCGATCCAGACCGCGCCGGCTCTTCCCGGTTGCAACCGCCAGTTGATGCCCCTGCTCCCGCAGTGTGGCAAGGGTATCGAGAACACCCGGAAAGAACGGACTGTCTTTTTCCTCGTCGCCGATGAAATGCTCCGCATAGGAAGCCCGGAGTCGTTCAACGGCATGACTCGTTTCATGGGGAAACAGGGCCTGAATGGCTTCCGGCAAACCCAGGCCGATAATATTCTTGACGGCGTCCTCGCCCGGCACCCGCAGGCCGACCTCATCGGCCGCGCGCTGCATGCAGCGCACGATTTTACCGGCCGAGTCACTCAGAGTGCCGTCCCAATCGAAAATAAAAAGCACTTGTTACCTCTGGAAAAAGTGGCTAGTCATCTGGGTCAAGCCCGGCGAGTGCCCGCGACAACTCGTCCGGCAAGGGCGCCTCAACCTCCAGCCACGCTCCGTCCAGGGTGGGGATCCTCAAGGCTGCCGCATGCAGGAAGAGCCGCTTGAATCCCATCTGCCGCATCTGTTTGTTGAAATCGTCGCGACCATACTTGTCATCTCCGACGATGGGGTGCCCGGCGTGCAAGGCATGCACCCGTATCTGGTGAGTACGTCCGGTGATGGGCTTGGCGCGGACAAGCGTTGCCAGAGCATAGCGTTTCACGATCGCAAACTCCGTGCGCGAGGCTTTGCCCGTAATATCCACGCGCACTATGCGCTCACCACTCTGCAACTCGTTGCGCCGCAACGGCGCTTCCACATGCTGCCGTCGATTGGGCCAGCGCCCCTCGACCAATGCAAAATACTGCTTGTCGATGCCGCCCGCCTGGCGTAGCGCGTCCTGCAAGAACTTGAGCATGGAGCGCTTTTTGGCAACCATCACACAGCCGGAGGTGTCGCGGTCCAGGCGGTGGACCAGTTCCAGGAAGCGGTTTTCCGGTCTTATCTGCCGCAGGGCCTCGATCAACCCCAGCGAGATGCCACTTCCCCCGTGAACCGCCAAGCCACTCGGCTTATTGACCACGATAAGTGCGTCGTTTTCGAACAGGATAGCCTCATTCAGAAGCTCTGTCAGAGTATCACTGGGCCGTGCCGGCACCTTGGCGTCCGCCACCCGCACCGGTGGCACGCGCACTAGGTCCCCGGCACCCAGTGTGCGATCCGGCTTTGCCCTGCCCTTGTTGATCCTGACCTCACCTTTACGAATAATTCGATAAATCAGAGACTTAGGCGTGCCTTTCAAGCGCGTGGCCAGGTAGTTGTCCAGGCGCTGCCCCGCTTCATCATCGGTCACTTCGAGCATTTTGACTTTCGGGGCCGTGGTTTCCTGGGCTCTGGTTGCCGGGGCTGGGGCTTCCGGGAATGTGGTTTCGGTCTTGGACATAGATGGATCAGCAGCGCGGCTCGGGGCGGATTATGTCCAGGCATGATACCAGCCTCGACAGCATCTTGTTGCCATATAAGGTACACCCGTCACAGAACGCGGGGGAGTGATTGCCGTTTACAGGCTAAAATGGTATATTCGCGTCGCTGGCACCCGCAGGTTCCCGCGTATCGCAAAGGGCGAACGTACAGGGAAAACCGCTGCTCCAGCAGGCAGCTCCACACAGATTACAGTGGTGATCTTTCCGGTGGAGCGCAAAGAAAAGTGTTTTTAAGGCGCCCATGCAGATAATTTGCATAGGCATTTGGTAAAACTACACGTAACGAAAGTGTTTTACCGACAGAGTAAAGTTAAACAATTTGCAGTTCAGTTTCTGGAACGCCGACCGGATCATATCAATGGTTTTCACCACGGGTAACCGGGGGCGTTGCAAAAAGCAGTGAAGAATACGAACGTGAAGGCAAAGAGAATTCAGACAAAGCGGCTATGGCTCAATCCTGGTTTGCTCGATAGCAATGTTCGATAGCGATCCGTTGAAGTGCCATCAATTTGAAACGCGGATTTTCCGAATCAGACAACAGCGCTTTATCATCTGCATTTCTCCCACTTCCCTGCCCAGCGACCACCAAACCTGGCAGTCGTGACCCAACTGAATTGAAAAACTGGAATTTCGGCGCTACTAACTACTAATCTACTAACTACTAAGTAGTGTAATAGGTAGTGTAAGTAGTACCGATGTAAGCGGAAGGACATCATTGATTCGCATCAAGACTCAAAAGACACCTAACAGATCCGTTAGCTGTTCCATCAGTTGCGAGTCCGATCACCTGAACTATTGATATAGTAAAAGGTGTGCGGACGTCCCGTGACGCCCGCATCTCTGCTTTCCCAGTTGCAGGCGCTCGCGCCCGACTTGTACTTTCCCCTGTCGATCACTTCCCGCACGTGTGACTCGTAGAGTTTCACACTATGAAAAGAATGCTAATCAATGCCACCCAGCCCGAAGAGCTGCGTGTGGCACTTGTCGATGGTCAGTGGTTATATGATCTCGACATCGAAAACCGACTGCGCGAACAAAAGAAAGCCAACATCTACAAGGGCAAGATCACCCGCATCGAGCCCAGCCTGGAAGCGGCATTTGTCGAGTACGGCGCCGAGCGCCACGGCTTTTTGCCTCTGAAAGAAATTTCCCGCGAATATTTCACGAAACAACCCAAAGACGTTGACGGCCGCGTACGCATCAAGGAAGTGCTGAAAGAAGGCATGGAAGTGATTGTGCAGGTCGATAAGGAAGAGCGCGGCAACAAAGGCGCCGCCCTGACCACCTTTTGCAGCCTCGCCGGCCGCTATCTGGTGCTGATGCCCAACAATCCTCGCGCCGGTGGCATTTCCCGCCGGATCGATGGCGAGGAACGTCAAGAGCTGAAAGATGCCTTGAGCAAAATCGAAGTACCCAATGGCATGGGCGTTATCGTCCGCACCGCCGGCGTCGGCCGCAGTGCCGAGGAACTGCAATGGGACCTGAACTACCTGCTGCAGTTGTGGGACGCCATCAAGACCGAAGCCGACAACGCCAAGGCGCCGCATTTCCTCTTCCAGGAAAGCAACGTCATTATTCGCGCGATTCGCGACTATTTGCGCCCCGACATCGGCGAAGTCATCGTTGACAACCGCGAAGCCTATGAACTGGCCACCGCCTTCGTCGAGCAGGTGATGCCCAACTACCGCAGCAAGGTCAAGTTTTACGATGACTCCCTGCCGCTGTTCAACCGCTTTCAAATCGAGGGCCAGATAGAAACCGCCTTTGAGCGCGAAGTCAAACTGCCGTCCGGCGGCTCCATCGTGATCGACGTGACCGAAGCTCTGGTCAGTATCGACATCAACTCCTCCCGCGCCACCAAGGGCGGCGATATCGAGGAAACGGCGCTGCAGACCAACCTCGAAGCCGCCGACGAAATTGCCCGCCAGTTGCGTCTGCGCGACATGGGCGGTCTGATTGTGATCGACTTTATCGACATGCAGCCCGTGCGCAACCAGCGCGAAGTCGAGAACCGCATGCGCGACGCGCTGGCCATGGACCGCGCGCGGGTGCAGATCGGCCGCATATCCCGTTTCGGCCTGCTGGAGATGTCCCGTCAGCGTCTGCGCCCGTCACTGGGTGAAACCACCTCCAAGGTTTGCCCCCGCTGTGACGGCCAGGGCACCATTCGCGGCACCAAATCCCTGGCGCTGTCGATCTTGCGTCTGGTCGAGGAAGAAGCCAAGAAAGAGCGCAGCGCCGAGATTCGCGCCGTGGTTCCAGTGTCTGTGGCCACCTATCTGCTGAATGAGAAGCGCAAGGCTATCTCCGATATCGAAGCGCGCCACGGTGCACGGGTTGTGGTGCTACCCCACGCCGACATGGTCACGCCCCACTTTGAGGTACAGCGCCTGCGAGATGACGACATCAACGCCGATGAAGTGAGCTACAAGATCGACGTCGCTGTTGATGGCGGTGAACTCGATTCCAATGAGCCCACGATCTCCGTCGACAGTCTGCCAAAGGCGGCTGTGCAGCAGCTTCCCCCCTCGCAGCCCGCACCGACACCACCGGCGGCCCCACCAAAACCCGGCGCTATTTCGCGCCTGTTCAAGGCCATTGGCGACTTCTTTACATCGGATGAAGAGGATACCCGAAAGCGCCAGACTAAGGGTGGCCAACGACGCGGCAGCCAACACACGCGAGGGCGCGGCGGCCAAAGCCAGCGCGGCAACCGACGCGGTGGCAGACGCGATGCCGGCGGCCGAGATACAGGTGGCCGCGACGGCGGGCGTGATCGCAACCGTGACAACCGAACGGAAGCCGCCCAGCCCGCCCCGCAAGATAATATTCGCCCGGTCGAAGGCCAGGGAGAGTCCAAGGAGCGAAGTCAACAACCGAGAGGTCGCGGCCAGGGCCGACGCCGAGGCGGCCGCCGCGACAATGCGCCGTCCGAGGCGCAATCGCAGACGGAAACCGCCGAGCGCGCTCAGAGTCCAGCCGAAACCGTTGACACCGCTGCCGAGAACAAGTCGCGGCCGCCGAAACGCCCTGCGAATCGTCGCGCCCGCCCCCAGGAGCGTCAGCGTGGACCAAAGCCCGATGATGTCGAGTTGCTCCAGGAAGCGGCCAAGCCAGCAACCCCCGCAACTACCGCCGAGACGACTGAAGACGGGGCACAGGAAACAAAGACTGCCGAACCCATAGCAACGGTCAAAACAACTGCGCCACCGGCACCCGTCTCTGAAACTGAAAGTGGCGATACGGTGCAGGCGGACACGACGACCACTGTGGAACCGCCGGTAAGCGTGCCTGAAGAAGCGGACCACCAGAAAGTGGAGCCCGTGGTTGCGGCGGATGCGGAAACGTCTCCGACGGAAGTAGAACCTGAGGTACTGCCCGAAGCCCAGGTATCCGCGGCTAAGGAAGAGGTAGAGCCTGCCATTAGCCCGGAGCCAGCGTCCCCTGCGGAAATATCCACGGTAGAGGAAACGCCAACGAAGCCCGGCTTTGAACGCGCGACCAATGACCCGCGCAAGAACCCCAAGCCCGTGGGTAAAATCGAAGTGACCACAGTGCCCTTTGATGTGGTCATGTCCCACCCACTGGACACGCGGCAGCCGGCCATGATTGAGCGGAATCCACGGAATATACCCCGTCCGGCCAACGACCCGCGTGCGGCTCGATCGCGACAGGCCGAAAGCAGCACCCCGAGCGTTTGATTTCGGGGTGCCTGATTCCGGGGGATTGTTCCGGTAGCGAGGGCAGCAGAAAATTCAGGTTTGCGCTTGTCCCAAGCGCAAACCTATGTATAATCTGCGTCCTCTCCGGAGGGGTGGCTGAGTGGTCGAAAGCGGCGGTCTTGAAAACCGTTGAGGTGCGAGCCTCCCAGGGTTCGAATCCCTGCCCCTCCGCCAGACATAAAAAAAGCTCCACATTATGTGGGGCTTTTTTTATGTCTGGCGGAGGGGCAGGTTGAGAAGCCTGGCGGTTTCGATTCATTCGCCGGGAGCGAATGAAGACAGCCGAAGGCTGCCCGCAGGGCGAGCACAGGGAAGTGCGAGTCAATCCCCCGTGTTTACCGCCATTGTCGGGTTACCCCCCACTTGAAATTGCCGCAAATGCCCCGATGATAATGCCAACGGTAGTTTTTTTATTAGAACTCCACCACCTACGCGTGTTCTAAAGAAACGCCATTAAGTCCTTGCTTTTTCAATGGCGCTTTGTATGATTGCTCAGCAAGGCATTGCAAAACCAACGGAGGTTATCCATGCAAGAACTTTATACCCAAACCGGTAGTCGGCTGTCTTCAGTTGAAGTCAGCAAGGTACTCCGGAATACCTATGCACTGCTGGGGATGACTCTCACCTTTGCCGCAGTAATGGCCGCTATCGCCATGGCTGTCAATGCCCCTTATATGGGCCTGTGGATGCTGCTGCCATACTTTGTCTGTGTATGGATGGTGGAAAAGAACAAAAACAGTACGGCCGGCCTCTTCTGGGTGTTTGCCCTCACTGGCTGGCTCGGCTTCACCACCGGCCCGATTCTCAATTTCTATATCGGTCTGTCGGGCATGGAACCCGTACTTCTGGCCCTTGGCGGCACGGCACTGATTTTCTTTGCTCTGTCCGGTTATATTCTTGTTACCCGCAAGGACATGAGCTTTATTACAGGCTTTCTGATGACCGGCCTGCTGGTAGCTTTTATCGCGGGTATTGCCAGCGTTTTCCTGAACATACCGGGATTGAGCCTGGCGGTGAGCTGTATGTTCCTGGTACTGTCATCCCTGCTGATCATGTGGCAAACCAGCCGTATTATTCACGGCGGAGAAACCAACTACATTTCAGCAACCGTGACACTGTTTGTCGGCTTGTATAATATCTTCCTGATATTGCTCAGCTTTCTCGGCGGCAGTAACGACTAATCCGACCCGTTTAGTTAGTGAAAGAGCCTCGCATCGCGGGGCTTTTTTGTTTTAGCGGCCAATCTAAGCCATCATAGCCACATGAACCCAACCACCAAGATATTTTCCCTGGTCATTCAATCCGCGCCGGACTCCCAGCAGAGTCAGTCCGCCCTGCTGTTTGCCAGAGCTGTGTTGAAGGCGGGTCATGCCATATACCGACTCTTCTTCTATGGCGACGGCGTTCATAATGCCACCAGACTCAATGTGACGCCCCAGGATGAGCTGGATATTCCGGCGGCCTGGCAGGCCTTGATCGAGGAGCATGAGCTGGACGCCATAGTCTGTATCGCGGCGGGGCTAAAACGGGGTCTTATCAATGAGTCCGAAGCCCAGCGTCATGACAAGCCGGCCTATAATTTGAACCCGACTTTCGAACTCTCGGGGCTCGGGCAGTTACTTGATGCTGCCGTCAAATCCGATCGCATTGTGACCTTTGGGGGTTGAGGGTGGCGTCGCGAATCCTGTTTACATTTCGTCACCCGCCTTATGGTCGCGCAACGGCTCATGAGGGCCTGGACGCGCTTCTGGCGGCGGCCGTGTACGAGCAGGATATCGCCGTGCTCTTTCTCAATGACGGGGTTTTTCAGTTGCTCAAACAGCAGCAAGGGGATGCGGGGCAGGCGAGAAACCACGGTCGGAAGCTGACGGCCCTACCTGTCTTTGGCGTCGACAAGATCTATGTCCATAGGCCGTCCCTGACATCGAGGGGATTGACCGAGGCCGATTTACTCCTGGACGCCGAGGCACTGTCGAACAGCGAAACCCGCGAGTTCATGAACACCTTTGATCAGATTTTGAGCTTCTAACATGATTCTGCACCTGGTCAGCCAGCCTCCATCCCATAGCGCCTTGCAGGACTGTTTGCAGCTGCTCGGCGAGAGCGACGCTCTGCTGCTATTGAGCGACGGGGTTTACGCTCTGGCGCCGGGCACGGCTTCATTGACAGAACTCGCCAAATGCGGCGCAAAGGTCTATGCGCTCGGCCCCGACCTCGCCATGAGAGGTCTGTTAGCGGCCGCGCCGGATTTTGTGGACTTGGTCGACTACGACGGCTTTGTCAGTCTCACGGTGCACTATGACACCA
Source organism: uncultured Cellvibrionaceae bacterium (assembly GCA_964515945.1). Classification (GTDB taxonomy): domain Bacteria; phylum Pseudomonadota; class Gammaproteobacteria; order Pseudomonadales; family Cellvibrionaceae; genus CAYQQJ01. The sequence goes on along the minus strand of CAZEWY010000098.1, from coordinate 141 downwards.
CGCAAAGCTGGTACTGATGACGATGGGCCTTCATGTTGCCGGGCGTGACATAGCCACTGACAAGGAGGGTTATCTGCGCCATCTCGAGGATTGGTCACCTTCTGTGGCCGAGGCCATCGCCGCGGCCGAGGGTATCTTACT
>CAZEWY010000097.1:0-12475 GCA_964515945.1 uncultured Cellvibrionaceae bacterium | reverse complement strand
AAATGGCCGCCGCCTTCGACCGCGCCGGCTTCAGTGCCATTGACGTGCATATGAGTGATATTCTGGCGGGTCGTGTTCAATTGAAGAATTTCAAAGGCCTGGCCGCCTGTGGCGGCTTCTCCTACGGCGATGTGCTCGGTGCCGGTGAAGGCTGGGCAAAAACCATACTGTTCAATCAGATCGCGCGGGAAGAGTTTGAAGCCTTCTTCCATCGTCCGGACACCTTCAGCTTCGGCGCCTGCAACGGCTGCCAGATGATGAGCAATCTGCGCAGCCTGATTCCCGGCGCGGAACACTGGCCGCACTTCGTACGCAATATTTCCGAGCAATTCGAAGCGCGTTTTTCGCTGGTCAAAATTGAGGACACACCCTCGGTGCTTCTCAAGGGCATGAACGGTTCGCACCTTCCCATAGCCGTTTCCCACGGCGAGGGTCGAGCGGAGTTCGTCGACGAAGCCGCCATGCAACACTGCGACAGCAGTGGTTTGGTACCTGTGCGTTACATCGATAATAATCTACAGGTAACCGAACAATACCCCGCCAACCCCAACGGTTCCCCTCGCGGTATTGCCAGCCTGACCAGCAAGGATGGCCGCGCAACCATCATGATGCCGCACCCCGAGCGCGTGTTCAGGACGGTGAATAATTCCTGGCACAGTAACGAGTGGGGAGAGGATGGCGGTTGGATGCGACTGTTCAGAAATGCCCGGGTTTTTGTGGGGTAGGGCGAAACCTCAAGCTGCAAGCTTCAAGATAAGGGTTGTGATTGAATGGGCGCATTGTACGCCCATTTTGATCCTCAAGATGAGGTACCTGACGATGACTCGACTCGCTTCAGCGTCAAATCCTTTTTGAGCTGGTACTCCGCAAAATCCTGTGCGAGATATAGATTGCCTTTATAGAACTGCCGTGCTTCCGTCGCTATTTCATCGATCAGCGGTGCGCTTTTGTGGCTGAACTGATAGCGGGAACTGAAGTGCGTCAGGATCAGGTTTGACAGTCCGACCGATTGTGCGAATCGGGCCACCTGGGCGGCTGAGCTGTGCTGGGGAGTGGGACCGACCTTGTCGGACACGTCCTGAGTGTAGGTGGCTTCGTGGATCAACACATGAGCGCCTTCGCAGGCATCGCGTAGGAGATCCGGCGTGTCGTTGTCGCCTCCGACGATGATTCGCCGGGCTTGACGACTGACCGTGACGTAGTCGCGACTGTGGATCCGGCGCCCGCTGTCTAATGTCACATCCTCACCTTTCTGAATTCTTCCCCAAATCGGGCCGGACTCAATACCATCCGCTTCCAGCTTGGCTGTGAGCAGTGTATTTCCCGGATTTTTCTCCGTAAACACATAGGCAAAGCAGGGCACCCGGTGGGACAGTGGGGCAGCGGCGACCTGAAACGCTTGGTCTTCCCAATTAAAATCGGGTGTTTCCACATCAATGAACTCGAGTTCGTAATTGAGATTTGAATCGGCAGCCTCAATGGCTGTTTCAATGAACGGACGAATCCGGAGCGGGGCGATAATTGGCAGCGATTCAGTGCGCCCGGCCATGGAGGCGCTGGCCAAAAGGCCTGGCAGGCCATAGGTGTGATCACCATGAACGTGGGTGATGAAGATTGCCCGCAGTTGCTGCAATGAATGGCGGGTATGCAGCAATTGGTGCTGGGTGCCCTCGCCGCAGTCGATCAGGTACCAGCTTTTGGGTCCGCCGTGCTGCAGCGCCAAGGCAGTGACGTTGCGGGCCTTGGTGGGCGTGCCGGCGGATGTGCCCAGGAAAGTGAAGTTCATAATCTACCTAACCGAATTGTCATAATTTGTGTTATGCCGAGCTGGGATTATCGCTATATGACACCCGCGACAGGGAAAACGCTGCGACATCTGCGTTATACCTTAATCATCGTCATTCATCGGTTCGATAATCACCACCTCACCTCCAGAGGGCAGGCGAATACGGGTGATGGTTACGCCAATATCACGCGCCATTGCTGGCCTGATATCCGGGTCCAGTAGCTTGGGGGGCGATTTCTTCCGCAAAAACCAGTTGCGGAAACGCTTTAATAAAAGCACAGTACAACTCTCCATGTAATAGACGGAGAATTGAAAGCGGTTTGAAAATGGATAAAAAGAGAAAGGGTTCCAGACCGCGATCAATTCGCGGCCTGAATTATTTTTAACAAATACGCAGCAGCGAACGACAGCCAGCACTCATGGTGCATACCATGGGATGCCAAGCGGTATATGAAATTTGCCGTTTCGTGCTGATGATCATAGGATGGCCATAATTAAAATAGCTGGTCACAAGCCAGCTCGGTAAGCATAACGCTCCTACATGGGGTTGACAAGCTCTATGGCAGGCGTCCGCCCGTATAAATCAGAAGTGCACCATGGGGACTTCAGTCATGACTCGATTTTGGATCGCAATATTTGTTTTCGGCCTTCTCGGCGGCTGTTCAAGCATTCCGGCTTGCGACAACTTCTATTCAAAACAAGGATATGACACATCCCTCAGGACCTTAGCTGCAGAATTCCAAAGAGCCGTTGGGGTGGCCAGGGAACAGGGCAATACTGCGTTGCTCGTCGAAGCCCGCGAAATTAGCACTGCGCGCTATTATGGATCCATGGAAGAGTTTTCATGCAAGGTGCAGACTTTGTATGGGCGCTTCTAAGGAGGGTGGGAAGATATCCATATCCTGAACCCAAGATCACTAGAATGTTGCTAATGTTTCGGTCGTCACACATGGGGACACCGGATACTTTACAATAGGCGCAATGACCGCTTGAGCTGGAAATATAGATATTATGGGTAAAATCCTCGGCTTTCTTATCGGCCTGAGCATTGCAGGACCTCTGGGCGCGCTGATAGGTTTGATTATCGGCCACCTCTTCGACAAGGGGCGTTCGAACATCTATCGCAATTTCGATCCCAGACAGCGCGCGCGGGTCGAAGAAACCTTCTTTAACACCATGTTCTCGCTGATGGGCTATCTTGCCAAGTCCGACGGCCGGATTTCGGAAGCTGAAATCAGTGGTACTGAACAGGTCATGGCCAAAATGCGCCTGTCCGACGGCGATCGGCAACGGGCTATCGCCCTGTTTAAGCAGGGTGCGGCACTAGGCTTCAACCCGGCTCCGCTGCTGGCATCCTTCAGCCAGGAATGTGGACGCTACGCCAACCTGAAACAGATTCTGCTGGTTTATCTCATATCGCTGGCGCTGGCGGACGGTGCCCTGAGCGAAGTGGAGAAGCGTGTTCTGCAGGAAGTTGCGGCGGCTCTGGGTTATTCGGCCACTGCGTTCAATCACATCCTGCGCATGGCCATAGCGCAGAGCCATTTTTATCACTACGATCAGCGCGATTCCTGGCAAGAGCGCGCTCCCCAACCGAACACTGATGAACTGGCGACGGCGTACCAGGCACTGGGGGTCGATTCCGGTGTGTCGGACGCCGAGCTCAAAAAAGCCTACCGCCGGTTGATGAGTGAATATCATCCCGATAAGTTGTCGGGTCGTGGCGTGCCTGATGAAATGGTGGCCATTGCCACGGAAAGGGCGCAGGAAATACAGGCTGCTTATGACCTTATCAAAAAGGTACGCAAAATATAGGGCGCTGGTTAGCGCAATCCTCCTGTCCCTGTTCGCGATCCTTGCCGCCGGACAAGCGCTGGCGTGGTCCGAAGGCGGCCATGTGGCGATTGCCGAGCTGGCGTTGCGGGACCTGAACAGGCAACAGCGCCGCGAGCTGAATGGTCTTGCCCGGGTGCTGGTGAATGCAGTGGATGGCGATCGACTGGCGGAGGGATATGGTTCTCTCTCGGCAGTAAGCCGCACGGCTGCCTGGGTCGACGGACTGCGCAGTCTGACGGTCACGGAAATTTTTACCCGCTACGGTCATGAACTCCCCCCGGAACTGAGACTTTATGCCAGGAGCACAACCGCCGACTGGCACTACAGCAATTTACCTTACTTCGATGAACCCGGAGAGGCCGATTATTTTCAGGCTCATTGCAGCCTCGAGAATAAAGGTGAGCTGAATCGCGTTCTGCCACTGTTACAGCAAGCATTTGCATCTGCCGCGGATGCGCGGGACAAGGCCATACTGCTGGCGATGCTGGTCCATTTTGTCGGTGATGCCCATCAACCTCTGCACGGTATCACCCGCGTGACCGACGGCTGTCGGCATGATCGCGGCGGCAACGGCTTCTGTGTGGCGAGCCGCGGCTCCAGAAATCCCTGCGAAACCAATCTGCACCGGATTTGGGACTCCGGTTTCGGCGGTTTCCGGCGGCGGAATTTTCAATCCACCATGGCAGCGATTGCCGCCCTGTATTCGCGATCAGCTTCCAATCCCGATGCGGCGATTGCGGGGGCGTCGGCCTGGCAGCGGGAGAATCTTGCATTGGCGGAATTTATCTACAGCACTGAAGAGCGCGGGATACCGAGCGGGGATTATTATCGGCAGGGTGTGACGGTGGTGCAGCAACGAGCGGCACTGGCGGCTCGGCGCCTTGGACATCTACTGGCAACACTGGCGGACCGCGAGTTAAGACAGTCTGTTCACAAGCTGAACCGGTGATCTACACGCGTAACGCGCCGGGCAGCGTTTACTGCCGAGCGGGTGAAGACCGGAACGGTCAATGCCGTCCCGGTGAGCGGGATCAGGCGGGTTGTACGTTCTCGGCCTGAGGACCTTTTTGGCCCTGGCCTTCCGTAAAAGTTACCGCTTGACCTTCAGTCAGAGTACGAAACCCCTCACCCTGAATGCTGCTGAAGTGTACGAACAGGTCCGGGCCGCCTTCGCGACTGATAAATCCAAACCCTTTGCTTTCATTGAACCACTTGACGGTTCCGGATAATCTCTCTGACATCGCTGAAATTTCAACCTTTTCAATTGCTGATACTGATGGAACATGGGCAAATCGATATACCTATGGCGAAGTCGACCCGGCAATGATCGCAATAGTCGACTACAAAGCCGATTCTAGGAGCCTTCCTCACTGAAGGCAATAGGCTTTATGACTGTCGTCAGCGGCCATCGAAAGGCAGTTCTGGCAAGTAGGGCGCAATTATTTCAGCGCCATTACTGTAGATCTCTCCCACATCGGGGGTCAGACCCGCGGTTATGCGGCGAGACAGCATGGTAATCGGAAAGAGGCAATTGATGGTGCCTTCGACGCAGACAGCGCGGCTGCGGCCTTTTTCGTCTTCATAGGATCGCCAGACGAGGTCGTACTCCTGCACGTAAACGTCACCCAGTACCGCTCCCAGCGCCTGTAGCTTCTGGATTTCATCCGGGTCAATCAGCTTTTCGTCGACAAACCTCTGTAGCAGGCGGAGGTCGGATTTGTCACCACGCACGGGCCGACCGAATTCGAAGCGGGCGAGGCCGTCAATGGTTTCCCGCTGTTGTGTCAGATGATTGCGATCCATCCAGGTCAGTTCCTGAATGCGGGGCCAGACCGGCTCGTCATTCTGGGCCCAAAGCGGCTGAGACAGGCCGATACCGAGCACAATGGTTAAGATAAATCTCACGGTTTTTCCTCTCTTTCAACTGACTGCACAGCATACCGCAGCCGGGTTGGTTTGGCATCGGGAATCTCTGACGCCTTGCAGAGTCCAAGGGCACCTCTAGCACCTCTAGCACCTCTAGCAATTGCAGGTGCCCTCATATTGTCGCTCCGCACGCAATAGATTATGGTTGGCGGTAAGGGTTCAAGCCGTCATTGAAAAAAGGAGAAATCAATGAAAGTGTTCAAACTGCTGTTGGTATTGATCGTCTTTGTGCTGGTTGTGGCCGTGGGTGTTTTGCTGTATCTGGTCAATAATATCAACGGTATCGTCAAGGACGTCGTCGAATCGGAAGGACCCAAGGTGACGCAGACGGAGGTAACCTTGGGTGGTGTGGATATTCAGTTGCGCAAAGGCCGCGGTGAATTGACGGATCTGGTTATTGCCAATCCCCCAGGTTTTGAATCCCCAGAAGCGTTTCGCGCGGATCAGCTGGTGTTGCAGATCAAGCCATCGTCCATTGCCGGCGACGTCATTATTCTTGAAGAAATCGTGGTCAAGGGCGTCAGTGTGACCGCAGAGCAGAAGGGCCTCACCACTAACCTGCAAACATTACTCAAGTCTGTACAGGAGGCCGCCGGTGGCGGCGGGCAGGAGCCAACCGAAGATGGGAGTGATGTTCGTCTGATGGTGGAAAAGCTGTCCTTTACTGATAATTCGCTGAACCTGATAACCGAGGATTACGGCAGTTATCCAGTGGATCTGCCCGGTCTGGAATTGACTGACCTCGGCAGTCGCGAAAATGGATTGACGCCGGCGCAGCTCGGCCAGGCCATTCTGGAACCCGTGCTCAGGCAGGCCTGGGAGGCGGCGCAGGAGCGCCTCAAGAGTAAGGCCCAGGACGAAGCGGAAGCCAAACTCAAGGAAAAAGCCAAGGAAGAACTGGGTGATGACGCCGAAGAAACCGTGGACAAGCTGCGTGGCCTGCTGAATTAGCACCCAGGCTTGAGCAAATGCGCAGAGAATTCCGGACCCCGCAAAGGGTTCGAGATTCCTCGTTGCCTCACATATACATAATCATTGCTGCCCCATAAACTAAGAGCTGAACTGCAGGGAAAACCCGGCGTTAAAGAACCCAGACCCTGAGTGTAGGGGGAGACATAAATCCGGTATTCACTGCTGTGACACGCCGTGAATACGTCCCTGTAGGCTCTGCGTCAGCATCCATGCTGACGACGGTCACAGCAGCAAACCCCGAATTCATGTCTTCGAAGTTCGTGGGACAACAGTGATCCATAATATTAATTATTTATGAAGAAATATATTGGCGGCATTCTTATCGGCGGCGTATTGGCGACAGTGCTGACGCTAGACGTCCATCAGGCTTTTCAAAATTCGATGAATCCCGATGCTCCGCACTATGTGGGTGAAAATGTCAGCGAAAATGCCAACAATCCATACCCTCGCCGGCTGGAATGGCACAACTGCGACTCGGTCATAATCGCCGACAGCCTGTTGGAGTGTGGGCGCTTTTATCCGGGCGGGGCCAGTGGAAGTTTCTATCTCCCATTCGTGATTTTCAGATACCAAGGGGCCGATGCCTTTGCCGATCCCCTGGTTTACATCGCTGGTGGTCCCGGCGTCGGTATGCAAACTCACCGTGACAGCGTGCAGGCGTGGAGCTATTGGTTGGAGTCCATCGGCCTCAGGCGCGATTTCATCCTTTTCGACCAGCGAGGCCTCAAGCCAGGGCAGCCCTATTGGAATTGCGACGCCTATGATCGGCTCAATCGGGAGATACTGGCGGAGAATTTAACGCTGGAGAAGGAGTATGAACGGACTTCCAAAGTTCTTCACAGGTGTCTGTATCAGTTTGATCAGTGGCTGCGCAGCCCCGCGGTGGGCGTCGCTTCAGGGCTAAAGAGTTTTTCGAGCCTTCGCGGCGCCGCCGATCTGAACGGCATGCTGAAGGCTCTGGGTTACCGGCACTGGAATCTGTGGGGCGTTTCCTATGGCACGCGCCTGGCGCTGGTGGCCGCGCAACGGAATCCATTAAACGTACGTAGCCTGTTGCTCGATTCCCCCTATCCTCTGGATAAGGGCAACCTCTCGGGATTGCCCGGGAACTATGCCCGGGCACTCGAAAAATTCTGGTCGCTGTGCAGGAACAATGAAAGCTTCTGCGGTATTGGAGTCGAGGATCCGGCAGCACTTTTCTGGCGAGTGATTGATCGTCTGGGTCGGCAACCGGAGACTTACCGGATAAGGTTGCCAAATTCCTCGGCTATTACGCTGGTTCTGAATGACCACCGACTCCTGTCTCTGGCACACTTTGCGCTCTATGATCCGAGGCTCTATAGCGACCTGCTACGCGGTCTGGTACTGTTGGATCAGAACCAGAAAGCCGCTGTGTCCGATCCTGATGAGCCGGATCCGATCCTGTTTTTGCTCAAGCTGTTCGCGAGTTCCTCATTGGATCCGAACTTCAACAGCCTGATTTTCTATGGCATGGAATGCAATGATAATCCACTCGAGACCGCGGAGCTTTACCGCAAGTCCGCCTTGGGGGAAGCGTCGCTTTACCCGTTTCTTAAATGGGCAGGCGTGTACAACCCTTGTCAGTTGCCACTGTTCAAGACCGGGGATCTGCTTTCTGAATTGCCTGTTCCCGATACGCCGGCGCTCATACTGGCGGGGGAGCTGGATCCGGTAACGCCGGCAGTCTGGGCGGAATCCCTGGCACAGAAGCTACCCGGCGCGAGATTGATCGTGGCGCCCAAAACAGGGCACGCAGTCCTTGCCAGCGGAGCCTGTGAACCAGGTGTGCTGCGGCAGTTTCTTCAAACACCTCTTGCAACTTCTGAAACACTCGGCAAACATTGCCAGCTATAAAGAAATGCGTGTCTTCGATGTTTGTGACAGCAGTGATTTAATAAATGCCTGGAGATTATCTGATGCAAGAAGCGGGAGTTGACCTTGTTGAGCCGACGCAGGTAATGCCTGGCCTGCTATACGGCTATCTGCTCGATGGCGGTGGTGGTGGGCAGGTGCTGTCCCGCAAGGCCATTGATGAATGGCAGCCTTCACAGGGTGTGCGCTGGCTGCATTTCAACTATCGCGACCCGGGAGCGCAAGAGTGGATTTGTCAGCAGAGTGGGCTCAGCTCCCTGATCACAGACGCTTTGCTTGCGGAGGATACTCGCCCGCGCGCCACGTTTGTTGATGATGGTTTGCTGATTGCCCTTCGCGGCGTGAATCTGACGCCCGGCGCCGATCCCGATGACATGGTGTCCATTCGGCTGTGGATTGATCAACATCAGATTATCACCACACGCATGCGCTCCCTGTTTTCAGTCGGCGATATCGTGGAACAGATCGAAAACCGGAGCGGCCCCGCCAACGGCGCTGAATTTCTGGTGGAATTGGCGGATCGTCTGGTATGGCGCATGAGTGATACGGTGGATCAGTTTGAGGATGATCTTGCGGATATGGAAGAGCGCATTATCACTGCTGACAATGCCTCACAACGCTATGAACTGGCGAATCTGCGTCGGCAGGTCATCACACTGCGGCGTTACCTGGCACCGCAGCGCGAAGCTTTCGGCAAGCTGGTGATGGAGAAGCACGGTCTGCTCGGCGATTCCGACCGAGCGCGATTGCGTGAGAGTACCGACCAACTGCTGCGTCACGTGGAAGATCTGGATGCCGTGCGCGAACGCGCGGCCGTGGCACAGGAAGAACTCCTCAGTCGCCTATCGGAGCAGACCAATGCCCGCATGTATATGCTGTCGATCGTGGCGGCCATATTTTTGCCCCTGAGCTTCCTGACGGGTTTGTTGGGTATCAACGTGGCTGGTATCCCCGGGGCTGAGTACCCCCATGCGTTTGCGATATTCGCATTGATACTCATGGCGCTGGTATCTGCTCAGATTTTTTACTTTTACCGGCGAGGCTGGCTTTGAGCCGAACCCGGGTCAGTTATTTCTGTATCCCGATAATCTTGAATCGACCGTTGTTGGCGATGGAGGCAACGGAGCCGCGCCTCTGTTTTTTCAAGAGATTGTCGGCCCTCGTTTCCAGCGGAATAAAGACGTTGACCACGAAGTAGGCGCGGCCGCCGGGTGCCAATAGCCGCAGGGCATTTGTCAGGAACTTGTCGGTCAAGGCTCCATCCACGGCGAACCCCTGGTGGAAGGGCGGGTTGCACAGTATCAGGTCATAGGGTCCCGTCAAAGAGGCACCGCAGTCGTCGGCCACCACCTTTGCGGGCATGGCGAAATGTTCAAAGTTGGCTTGGGCGCAGTCTATGGCGGCGGCGTTGTTATCGGTTGCGGTCATGCTGCCAAAATTTATGTTCCGACACTGCAGTGTCAGATAGCCGTAGCCACACCCCAGATCCAGAAAATGCAGGCTCCGAGTGTCCCGCTCAGCCACAATGTTCGGCATCTGCGCCGCGAGAAAGGCGCTGCCTTTGTCAATCTTGTCCCAGCCATAGGTGCCGGGTTTGCTGAGAAATTCATCTCCATCCGCGGGTTTGATCCAGCGCATTTCGGTGTAGTGCTTGTCGTTGAGGGCCTCTCCCGACGACGCAATTTTTTCCACTTGTCCCCAATAATTTTCTCCCACCTTTGTCAGGCGATTGCGGCATCCGAACAAACGCCCAGCCTGACTGAAATAGGTTTTGATGCCCTCGGCTTTCTGCCCCGAAAGCCAAAGGCTTCCCCCCATGGGCAACAAGTCGAAGACACTGTTAATGATGTGATTGACGACCGGACGCTCCTTGGAGACACGATAGAACGCATGGCGGGGTCGCTGTGCGGGAGACAGGTGCTTGAAAACCGCTATGTCAAAATCTGAAAAGTGCGCGTTGACGTCCAGCCGTCGAGCGGCTTCGGCTATGTCAAAGCGGTTGCTGATAAGAGTCAGGTCGGGGCCATAATCCGCCAGAGTTGCCAGTGCCGCGGCGTTGCTTTCGTCGGCCAGCCAGAGCACGGGACCGGTGGTTCGATGCAGCTGATCCAGCAGCGGTTGCAGGCTGGTCGTCATAATATGTCTGCCCGATCCAGGCCGCCGCCGACGCTGGCAATTTCATCCTCTGTCAGGGCGCGGAAGTGACCCGGTTGCAGTGCAGAATCCAGCTCAATCCGTCCGATGGCGATTCGGTGCAAGGCAGTGACGTGGTTGCCGGTGGCGGCGAACATTCGTTTGACCTGGTGGTATTTGCCTTCCTGGATGGTGAGACGTACCTGAGTGCTGTTCAGTTGTTCGAGGTGGGCGGGCAATGTCGGTTTCTTCTCGCCGTCGAGCTGAATACCGGTGTGGAATGCTTGTTCGGTATTTCGATCGAACGCCCGGGCGAGGCTGACGAGGTAAACCTTTTTGCACTTGCTGCCCGGAGAGGTCACCCGGTGATTCCACTGGCCATCGTTGGTAATCAAAACCAGTCCAGTGGTATCCACGTCCAGCCGTCCGGCGATCTGTAACTCATCAATACGCGTCACATCCAGCCGCGTAGCATCAGACTGCGCCAGCAGGTCGAGAACCGTTGGATAACTGCCATCCCGGTTCGCGCAGATAGTGCCGGCGGGCTTGTGCAGCATAAAATACTGCCTGCCAATATCCACAACCGGCGAATGGTGAAGCTCGACCCGGTCGCTGGCCTCCACCTGCATTGCGGCATCCTTCACCAGAGTGCCATTGACGCGGACCGCCTCGGCCTTGACCAGCCTGCGCACTTCCGAGCGGCTGGCCGAGGTGTTGTTGCTGAGGAATTTGTCCAGCCGCATGATTGCTCGAACCTTTGCCTTCTGTCGGGACCTGAATTGCGCAGGAAGCGGAATTCCTAATTCCTACTTGTTGAATTGTTGAGCAGTTTTTTCTCGCCCGACTGCACACTCTGATAAATCAGTGTATTGATGGTCATGGGGCCGACGCCACCAGGGACGGGTGTGATGGCACTGGCACGGTGGGCGAGGGGGGCCAGCTCGATGTCGCCGACACCGCCGGGGTGATAACCGGCATCGACCACCACGGCGCCGTCCTTGATCCAGTCGGCGCGAATGAATTCCGGTCGACCCACGGCACCGACCACAATATCGGCCTGCTTGATGTGAGCCTCCAGGTTCTGGGTGCGCGAGTGACAGATGGTGACCGTGGCATTGGCGTTGAGCAACATCATCGCCATAGGCTTGCCGAGGATGGGACTACGGCCGACGACCACGGCGTGTTTGCCGGCCAGCGGAATCTGGTAGGCCTCCAGCAGCCGCATGATGCCTTTGGGTGTAGCGCAGCCATAGGCTTCTTCACCCATGGCCATGCGGCCAAAGCCGAGGCAGGTAACGCCATCGACGTCTTTCGACAGGTCAATGGCATCGAAGCAGAGACGTTCGTCTATCTGCTCCGGCACCGGGTGCTGTAGCAGTATGCCGTGAACATCCGGGTTGGCATTGAGTTCCAGGATCTTCGCGTGCAATGTTTCCGTCGTGGTACTGCCTGGCAGCTCGACCTGAAGGGATTCCATGCCGATGCGACGGCAGGCGTTGCCTTTCATCTTGACGTAGGTTGCCGAGGCCGGGTCATCGCCCACCAGAATGGTTGCCAGAATCGGAGTGGTGCCCGTCTGTTCCTTGAGTGCCGCCACACGTTGTGAAAGTTCGGCTTCTGTTTTCTGAGCCAGTGCCTTACCATCGAGTACCAATGCCGCCATAATCGTTTCCTGTTGGATGTGCCCGCGAATAAAGTGGGGCATTTTCCCACAGCCGAGCCGGACCGCCAAATATTCCGGTCGAATGTCCCGATATTTATGCCTTGCCCGGCAGGCGCCAGCGAGGGCGTAATTGTCGTTGACGCGGATGGGGCGGCTAGGTATGATGCGCACCCTCGAAACATGCCCCCGGAAAGTATTTTGATTCAGGGGTATAGCGGCGGAGTGTAGCGCAGTTTGGTAGCGCGCCTGCTTTGGGAGCAGGATGT
>CAZEWY010000096.1:0-12515 GCA_964515945.1 uncultured Cellvibrionaceae bacterium | reverse complement strand
CATCCATGCGCGTCGAAGTCCCCATGGATGGGTTTACGACGTTTTTGAAAAGCCCCACCTGACGGCAAGCGTGTCGAAGCCACCATTACCCAAAGCACCGGCCCCAATGGAAGCATGCTTATCCTCCGGACAACCCGAATAAAAAAGACCACCCGTTTTGGGGTGGCTTTTTGGGGTCGGAGTCCAACTTCTCACTACTTCGGGCCTGTGTGGCCGTACTGGATTTCAGTGCGATTTTTTGATGCCGTCGTGTCGTCGTTTAAAAGCGGCCAACTATGCTGATGCCGTATTGATCCAGATCTTCATCGGGTTCGAATACCCACGCCTCCAGCCCAATACTGTTGTTGAAGAAATGGCTGAACTCCAGTTTATAGGCAAATTTACTAGTATCTATATGATAGGCGCCGGAAATTCCCAGGCCAGTATAATTCGTGAAGTAGTAAGTGGTGTCAAAGTTGACGCTAGCTGAATCTTCGAAATCATCGATAGTAGCGCCGACACCCAAGCCATAAGAAAGGCTACTCGTTCCGTTCAAAGTCAAAAGGCTTTTGTTATCGATAGAAAAGCGGGTGGAATCGCTTTCTCCGATTATCTGCGCCAATGAAGCGCTGACTGCGGAAGTCTCGCCATAATAATAGCCGCCATGGATACTGACGAAGCCGTCGGTATCACTTGCGAAAGTCTTGGTGTACGACCCTCCAATGAACGTGTTTTCATTGACAAAGTATTGTCCACCAATAAGACCGCTTCGATGGTCGTACTTATCTTCACCCGCAATAATATTTCCATCTCCAAAGTCGAGACTGTAGTCAGTCTTAGACTCAAAATGCGATAGGCCTGCAGTAACAAAGCTTGCGCGACGAACTAACGTCAGCTCGTTCTGGACGATACCATTCGTCTCGACTGGCGCGAGAAAATAGGTGCCGGACAAGCCGGCGGTGTACGACTTAGTGGAACTGGAGGTGCCTTCGAGGCTGGAATAGGACCCGCCGAGGCCTACTTGGTAGTGAACAGTTTCCGCCTGTGCCAGATGGGTTGTTGCGAGTGTTATTGCGAGTGGAGGTACAAGGAGTAAAGTTTTTTTCATCACAAATCCTATTGTGTATTATTTTTTGAAGCGCAGAGTCTAATGATATACGGGTGGTGGCGCAAGACGGGGTTTTGAGGGTCTACTTGGACTGTTCGACCCTCAGAGGGCAAGTGCTTCATGAGCCGGCGTATATTGATAATTTAATGCTTCAGCGACGGCCCGGTGAGTGATCTTTCCTTTGTGCACGTTGAGACCGTTCCGGAAATTATCATTGTCCGTCAAAGCCTGCACGCCTTTGTTGGCCAGTGCGAGGGTATAGGGCATCGTGGCGTTGGTGAGGGCGAAGGTGGCGGTACGGGCGACGCCGCCGGGCATGTTGGAGACGCAGTAGTGGGTGATGCCATCGATCACATAGGTCGGATTGTCGTGGGTTGTGGGGTGGCTGGTGGCGAAGCAGCCGCCCTGGTCGATGGCGACATCCACCAGTACGGAGCCGGTGCGCATCAGGCGCAACATGTCCCTGCTCACAACCTTTGGGGTTGCGGCGCCGGGAATGAGTACGGCGCCGATCACCGCGTCGGAATGCTTAAGTTGTCGTTCAATGGCATCCTGGGTTGGGTAGAGTGTATTGAGCCTTTCGCCGAAGAGTTCGTCAATTTGACGCAGGCGGGGGAGTGAGCGGTCGACAATGGTCACGTTAGCGCCCATACCCATGGCCATGCGTGCGGCATTCAATCCAACAACACCGCCGCCAATGATGAGTACATCCGCCGGATGTACGCCAGGCACGCCGCCGAGCAAAACACCCGAACCCCCCTGTGATTTTTCCAGACAATGAGCTGCTTGCTGAATAGACATGCGCCCGGCCACTTCGCTCATGGGCGCAAGCAGTGGCAAACCGCCATGAAGATCCGTCACTGTTTCGTAGGCAATGCCGGTAACGCCGCTTTGCATCAAAAGTCGAGCTTGTTCCGGATCCGGCGCTAGATGCAGAAACGCAAACAGCATCTGATCCTCATGTAGCATCCGGCATTCCTCCGGTTGCGGCTCCTTGACTTTGACGATCAGTTCGGCGGTAGTAAAAAGCTTTGCGGCCGAGTCGCAGATCTCTGCGCCGGCTGTTCGATAAAGTTTGTCTGTTAAACCGATGGCGTCGCCCGCGCCGGATTGAACCAGCACTTTATGGCCGTGGGCGCAGAGTTCCCGGACACCGGCTGGCGTTAAACCAACGCGATATTCATGACTCTTGATTTCCTTGGGAACGCCAACCAGCATGATCCATCCTTCTTGTTGTTCTACTAAGGCTTTTTTACTGTGCTTTTCTAAGCAAGGATTGACTCGATAACGACAGATGATCGCTACTGTTTACCCAATCGCCAATCACCCTACAATTTATCCTGCAGCCAATCCCCCATGTCCTCTACTTGCTCCATGCATACCGAATGTTCCATGGGATAGCTTTGATAAATGGTTTTGTAACCGCGTTGTTGCAGGAGTCGATGAGCCTGTTTGCCCAAGGCCTCGGGGACTATGGGATCGCGGGTTCCATGTTGGATCAGTACGGGTATATTCTTGTTTGCCGGGTGTTCCTCAATGCTGCCGCTGGTGGCGAAATAGCTGGAGAGAATGATGAGGCCGGCGAGTGGCTTTGGGTAACTCAACGCCGTTTGATAGGCCACGGCGCCACCCTGGGAAAATCCTGCAACCAAAATGCGTTTACTGTCTATGCCCCGATCGATTTCTCTGTCTATAAGGTCAGCAATCGCGGCCGCGGAGGCGCAAAGCTGTGCTTCGTCAACCTTGCGATCGATAGCGGCTTCGAGAATGTCGTACCAGGCGGGCATGACATAACCGTTGTTAATGGTGACCGGCATGGTCGGCGCGTGGGGGAAAATAAAGCGCACGGCGGCGCTTTGGGGCAATTTCAGTTGCGGCGCCAGGGGCGCGAAGTCATTGCCGTCGGCGCCGAGGCCATGCAACCAGATGATGGCGCTATTGGCCGGTGTAGCGGGTTCGATTTCCAGGCAATCCAGATAATCCATTTATCACTCCAATTTTTTATGAGTCAGTGGTCCTGTCCCGCAGCCATTTCACCTGATAAAGGTCCTTGCGGCGGTCCTTGCTGTTGGTGACCGAGCCCTGATGCTTTAATTGTATCAGTCGATCCAGATCCAGGTCGGCCACTATGGCCATTTCCGTGTTGGGCGTGCTTTCGGCCATGACCGCATTGTAGGGAAAGGCGAAGTCCGACGGCGAATAGATAGCGGACTGGGCGTATTGAATATCGACGTTCTCCACCTGCGGCAGATTGCCGACGCTGCCGCCGATGGCCACATAGCATTCATTTTCGATAGCGCGCGCCTGGGAACAACGTTGCACGCGCAAAAAGGCATTCTTGGTGTCCGTCCAGAAGGGCACGAACAGAATTTCCATGTCCTGCTCGGCGAGCAGGCGCGACAGCTCTGGAAACTCGACATCGTAGCAGATGAGTATGCCGATCCTGCCGGCGTCTGTGTCGAATACGCGCAGACTGTCGCCGCCTTCTATGACCCAGTCGCGCCGCTCGTGGGGTGTGATATGGATTTTCGGCTGAACGTCGATAGTGCCATCGCGACGGCAGAGATAAGCATTGTTATGCAAAACGTCGCCATCGAGCTCGGGAATGGAGCCGGCGATAATATTGATATTATAGGTCACCGCAAATTGCGACATGGCGTCTATGGTCTGGTCCGCATAGGTGGCCAGAAAGCGTATCGCCTGATGTTGGTTGGACTGATCTCCAAGACCCATCAAGGGAGCGTTGAAGAACTCGGGGAAGAGCACGAAGTCCGCCTGATAGTCCGCCATGGTATCGACGAAATATTCCACCTGTCCCAACCAGGCTTCAAAGGAATTGGTCAGGCGCATCTGCCACTGCAGAATACCGACGCGCACATTCCACTTGCGGATTTTTTCGACCGCCAGATTCTCCGGCTCGTAAAGAATATTGTTCCATTCGAGCAGTGTGGCGTAACCGCGGGACTTTTCGTCCTCGGGCATATAGGCTTTCAGCAGACGCTTGACTTCGAAGTCATTGGCAAGCTGAAAACTGAGGATGGGGTCGTAAATCTCCCGTTTGCGCACGGCCGCGATATATTCCGCCGGCGACAGGCGGTCGGCGTGGGCGTGATAATTGATGATGCGACCGCCGGCAAGCACGGCGCGCAAATTCAGGTTGCGGCACACATCCTTGCGTGCATCGTAAAGCCGTCGGCCGAGGCGCAGGCCCCGGTATTCCTTGCTCACGAACAGGTCCATGCCATAGAGGGCGTCGCCATCCTTGTCGTGCTCAATAAAATCCCGGCGACTCATCAGGTCGTCATAGGTGTGCTGGCGGCTGAAGCGGTCGTAGCTGCACTTGACCGTGAGGGCAATGGCGACGATGTCACCATTATCTTCAATCGCTATCTGGCCTTCGGGAAAGGCCGTGATCAACGCCTCAAGAGACTCCCTGGACCAGGCGCCGCCTATGTCGGGATAAACCTCCTCCATCAATTTGGCGACCGCGTTATAGTCGCGGATTTCTATATTACGCAGCTTGAGGTGGAGGTCTGTTGGATTGTCGTCGCTCATCGAGAAAATTCCACTGGTTTTATACCGATTACCGTGATTTCAATAGTCTTATGAATAGCATAGACCCTGCCGACGCCTATCGGTGCCTTTCGGATGGACGTGCCGATACCGTTCTCCGCCAGTCGAGCAGCGTTTTCACTTTCAGCGCACCGCTGATAGCCTGTCGCCGGCCGGTCGGCCTGTATAGGTAACTGCGCGGCAGTTCTCCCCGCCAGGCCGGGTCTATCTGAAATCGTAATTTTTCGACATAGCTATCAGCGAAAATCCAATTGTCAGCGCCAATCAAACCAGTACCCCGCAGCTTTTGCTCGATATCCGCCGACATATTTATATCGTCAGTCGATATCAGCACCAGGGGAATATCCGGATGCTCTTTATGCCACTGACCCAGAATCTCAAGTTCATGCAGGCATGGAGGACAGGTAATGGACCACAGAGCCACAATGAAAGGTTGTCCGCTGTAGCGGGATTCAATAGTGGCCAGACTTCCTGATACAAATGGCTGGATCTCGGCGCTCTGGGCTGACGAGCAGACGCACATCAATACGAACCACGCCAGCCATCGCGGAAAATTCTTCATCATTTTTCTCTACTCCCACCAACGGAGACTTCGACGGGCAGAACGCGGAATCCTTCCTTTTGAGTAAGCCAGGTTAGCCAGACCTGATGGTCTGATTTAATGAGCAGCGGGTGATCGGAGGAGCCTTGGGTGATCGCCAAGGTGTGTTCTTCAGACCAGGACCGACCGCCATCGTTCGACTGTGCCACTTGTACGTGCGTACTTTCACCATCGAACAGCTTCCACGCGAAATAGATTCTGTCCTCGAACGCGATGACCTGGGGATGGCTGGCGCCAGCGCGCTTGTCCATGGTTCTGATCTGGCGCGTTTGCTGCGTCTTGTTGTCATGGAAGCCATAGAGAATGCCACTGTGACGTTTGCCATCGCTGAACCAGGCGAGATGATAACCATTTTCGGAGGATGCCATGTCGGGGCCGTGATGGGGGCAGGCGTCAATTTGCCAATCGTCACGGGTGGCGCGCACGGGGCCGGTCACTTGATCGTGGGCCACAATGGCGAAGGCATGGTCCCGGGTGTTCTGTTGATAGATCTGCCGCCAGAAAATGGCGAGACCGCCATCGGCTGCCGGTGCGACCGCGAGCCGGCAGCATTCGCAGCTATTATCCGCAATCGCCTTATTGCTCGAAAAGGTGGCGCCGTGATCGGTGGACCGGGTGTAGAAAACGGCGCTGCCCGCATAGGTTTTTCCGTCTGCATGTGCCTTTAGCTTATTGCGTTTGTCCAGCCAGGTGAGATAGACAGTGCCCGATGGGCTGGCAATCATATTGACAAACCGGTGGCTGGCCACTTGTCCATCGTCGTTGACGGTAATGGGCGTGGTGAAGCTTTTTCCTCCGTCAGTGGAGCGCGAGAAGCGGATATCACCCGTAAAACGACCCTCGGTTTTTTGCGTCCAGGCCAATAACAGTACCTGATCGCTAAAGGCAATGATGGGGCGGTTTTCACCATTGGTTTCTATGGTCTCCGGCACGGGATTGACTCGTGCCGGTGTGGAGAAGTTCTCGCCCTTGTCCGTTGAATGAGTGACATATAAATGTTCGCCCTGAACGAAGGCAACCCACAGGGTTCCCTTTCGCCAGACAGCGGAGGGCGCCTCGCCGCAATCGACGGAAATATCCTTGCAGGTGTGGCCGGTGTCGGCATGCCCGATGAGAGTGACGGTCAACAACAGAGCGGGAACAAAGCGCGCGAGGTGTTTGCGCATAACATCAAAATTCATAGTTCGCCTCCAGATAGAGCGTACGCGATGGCCAGGGGTGATGAACATAGGCCACGGCGTCGGTGACATTGTCCATGCCCAGAGCCAGGTCCAGGTGACGGTTGAGACGCCAGTCCGCTTTAAGATTGAGAAACAGATATTCATCGAGCGCGCCGAAGGTTTGGGTGGCGGTATCGGTATTGGCCAGTTCCCCATAACTGTCACTGGCGTAGCGCAGGCCACCACTGATATCCACGGCGCTATTCAGTTTGTAGGTCAGCAACAGGTTGGACTGCCAGTGCGGCAGGCGCGGAAAGTCATTACCC
The DNA here is from genome assembly GCA_964515945.1 of uncultured Cellvibrionaceae bacterium. GTDB lineage: Bacteria > Pseudomonadota > Gammaproteobacteria > Pseudomonadales > Cellvibrionaceae > CAYQQJ01. The sequence goes on along the minus strand of CAZEWY010000096.1, from coordinate 5,768 downwards.
TCAATGGCGGGATTGACACGGTTGCGGGTGACTTCGGCATCCAGGTAGCTGAGGTTGAAGCGCAGATCCACGGCGGACTGCCAAATCTCCGGCTGGTTGACGATGAGTTCAGCACCTCGGGTGGTGACTTCATCAATCGCAAGGAAGGTGCTGACTTCGGTGCCTTCGATAATGCCGAGCTGATTGAAAATAGTGTCATCGATCTGTTCATGGAAGAGGTTGATCCGCATAAAACCGCGAGCGACGGATTTTTCCACCATCAGGTTGTGATGTACACCATCCTCGGGCGCAAGCTGCGCATTGGCTCGCTGAATGGCGGCGGCGCTGTCTTCATTCTGATACAGCTCCTCAACCAAGGGGAAGCGCAGTGCGCGCGCCAGGGAGTATCGAAGCTGCCAGTCCGGTGCCGGTGCAAAGCCAAGAGCAAACTTGGGCGAAAAACCGCTGGTGGAACGGTCGGGGTGGTGATTGTCATCGAGAAAGCCATCGAGAAAGCCATTAAAGGCCCGCCAATCCTCATAGCGCCCGCCCAGCGCTAGATCCCAGACCGGGTTCAGTTGCCAGTTGTATTGGATAAACGCCGCCAGTGTTTCAGTATCTCCGCCGGCGGCACCTCGTTCGCCGGTTCGGCTCCGGTACTGCGTCCAGTTGTCCAGAGTAAAGTTGTTAATGGTCAGCCAGTAGTGGTCGTGATGAATACCCAGACTCAGACTCATGTCGTCCCTTCCGGCGAAAGCCTCGGTGTCGCTGGTGATATCCAGTGTTGTCCAGCCGGTATCGCCGTATTCTTTCAGGCGACCACGGGTGTCAAAGGACGGATCCGCCGGGTTGAGATGAGAGTTTTGAGTCCGGTCGCGCAAGAGGTCGAACTGACTCAGTTTGACGTCAAACGTCCAGTTGCCAGTGAGCGGACCTGACAGGCCGAAGCCCATGAGCAGGGACTGGCGATCCTGCTCATGAACGGCAAAATGTGTCCCGTCAACGTCAAACACGCTGTCGCCGAACCTGGCCCTGCCATCCCAGAAGGCGTCATTCGCCGTTTGCAGAAAATTATTGGGGCGGTCCACGTCGCCGTTGCGATCTTCAAAGGCCAGGGCGGCGGAAAGATGTATACCGCCCCAGTCATAGCCGGCTTTGAGTTTCAGCAGATCCGTGACCGAGGACTCGGCTCCCGAATCCCCATAATAGATGACGGACTCGCCCCGGTTGTCAATTCCCAATAGCGCGCCCTCCACGGTCGTGGCGCCGGCATCGGGCGCAAGGGGTGTGGCATAGTACTGGCGCATGGGCTGGCCCTGATTCTCAAGATGGTTATAGAACGCCAGCACAGTCAGGTCACCGAATGTGTCTTCATAGGAGGCGGACACATGGGCGCCGCCGTAATTCTCTTCAGTGGCCAATCGATAATAATGTTGATTAAAGAGAGTGCCATGCAGTCTGAGGCTTGATTCACTGGGTGTGCGCGTATTGATCAACACCACGCCACCCATGGCATTGCCGGAATAGGCGGCGGAAAAGGGGCCGTAGATAAGATCCACGGATTCGACCTCCGCGGGGGCGACCAATGACCAGCGCGGCGCACCCGCCCAGCGGGTTTGCAGGTGGTAGTGCAATGGCAGGCCGTCCACATAAACTAATGTGCGGGCTGTCTGGAAAGGATTGGAGCCGCGAATACCCAGGGTGCCGTTGGCATCGCCAATATAGCGGCGGCGCACGGACAGGCTCGGCTGATAGGCAAGGGCGTCCTCGATACTGGAAAGGTTGATGGCTTCCAGCTCCGCCGCACTGACGGTTGTCGCGGGAACCTTGTAGAGGGTTTCCTCCGGAATCCCACCCCAGACGTGAACTTCTTCCAGTGCCGGCATGTCGCTCAACGGCGGAGCCGGCTCAAGGCTGGCGCCATGAGCAAAACCGGCGCCTGCCAGCAAAGCGGCGCCGGGTATGAAAATTCGTCTCATTGTCGATTTCCGTGCATTAGCTGCGGGCAGGGGGAGCTGCCCTGTGTCATCTGAACAGAGGTGCCGTCAGGCTAAATGAGCGGAATTGGGCGGCGCCCGGGAAAGTTGGAGTCGGAAGGGAGGGGTGGAGAAGAAATTTCGTAATGGCAGGGCGTGTGGACCGGGTGCGGTGGGCAGCGCGGTTTCAAGGTTTTGGGTGGATCCCGTGGCGTTGAAGCCAACTCCGGCGAACAGGCAATAGCTGTGCTCGGCGCTGGCGTGGTGCTTGTCGTGCTTCTGGTGCGCTTCCTCGTGCACCGGGTGATGGCCGCCATGATGAGCCATGTCAGACTGCCTCATGTCAGACATGTCCATAGACTTGGCCGGAGACGCCGCCAAACTTAGTAGCTGTGCACTGCCACTATCGCCGTAGCAGAGAACAATCAATGAATGGAGGTCGCCGGCCATGAAGCCCGCTGGAATCATCGCCCTAAACAGCACACACAGCAGCAGTCCGCAGAGCCATGATCGGCGCTGTCCGAGCTGATTGCGGATTGAGTGCATAGAGAGCATAGGGCGTGGGTTACCTTGTATTGAGTCGACATTCTAACGCTACCGGGGACGCCAGGCCAGGGTAGTGCTGACATCATCAGAGGTTCCCGGTTGCAGCTTGCGCCGGACTTTGCTTATATGCCGCATTGCTTGAATGCTTAAATCAGGAATCCCATGCAACATCCCACCGGTTTGCTCACCATTGATCTCAGTGCGATTCAGAATAACTGGCTGCGGCTGCGTCAGGGATTGGCGACTGGGGCCGAATGCAGCGCGGTGGTCAAGGCGGATGGTTACGGCCTGGGCATGCTTCCGGTCGCCCGGGCACTGCAGCAGGCGGGTTGTCGGAGCTTTTATGTGGTGACCCTTGCAGAGGCTATCGAACTAAGAAAAGCGCTCGGGGCTGAAGTCGACATACTCGTTTTGCGTGGTGTGCAGTCGGGCAATGAACCCACCTATATAGCGGAAGGGCTGATACCGGTGCTGGTCAGTCAGACGATGGCGCAACGGTGGCTGGCCTGGTGTGAAACGGCACAGGTACCAATGGCGCAACGTCGCTCGGCAATAAAGATCAACACCGGCATGAACCGTCTCGGCCTGGAGCCGGGCGAGCTGGTGGCTTTGGCGCAGGACTCCGACCGTCTGTCGCGCCTTGGCTGCGAGCTGCTGATCAGCCACCTCGCCTGCGCCGATCAGAAAGGCCACCCATTGAATGACCATCAGTTGGCACTGTTTGAACAGTGCCTCGCGCACTGCCGCCAATCCTTGCCGACAATTCGCGGCAGTCTCGCCAATTCGGCGGCGACCCTGCAGGGTTCCACCTGGCACTTCGACCAGGTGCGCCCCGGTATTGCCCTCTACGGCGGCAACCCCACCGGTTTGCCCGAGCACCGGATGGCGCCCGTGGTTCAATTGCAATTGCCGGTGGTGCAGACGCGCCAAGTGCCAGCCGGCAGCGCCGTAGGTTACGGAGCCAGTCACATCACTGTGGATGAGCGTCATCTGGTTGCCATTGCCGGAGGTTATGGCGATGGGCTGTTCCGCAGCCTGGGCAACTGCGGTTTTGTCTGGTATGGGAAGACGCTGCCCATAGTGGGGCGTGTCTCCATGGATTCCTTCGTTGTGGATGTCACTGAACTCACTTCCGCTGAACGACCGGGGGAGGGGGATCTTGTGGAATGTCTCGGGCAGCACGTGGATATCAATGCCGCCGCGGGCGCCGCCGGAACCATTTCCTACGAAGTACTCACGCGCCTGAACGGGCGCTATGACCGTCGTTATCTGATGGACGGTCAGATTGTGGATAGCCGCTCGTGACGCCGGCACAGTTTGCGCTGGTGCGGCGCCTGGCAGACGGAGACTTTGTCTCCGGCGAAACCCTGGGCGCTGACATGGGCATCAGCCGTGCCGCCATCTGGAAGCAACTGCAGCAGTTGCAGGAATACGGGCTCGATGTCGAATCGGTGAAAGGGCGCGGCTATCGCATTCCCGGTGGTCTGGACTTGCTGGATAAAATGGCGATTACCGATGAGCTGGGGCCGCAAAGCCGTGCGTGTCTGGCGGCGCTGCACCTGGAGCCGGTATTGGGCTCCACCAATAGCTGGCTGCTGCGCCAGTTGGCGGCCGGCTCCGTCGCTCCGGGAACGGCTTGCCTGGCCGAACAGCAAAGCCAGGGCCGCGGGCGGCGCGGGCGCGCGTGGATCAGCCCTTTTGGATGCAATCTATACTGCTCGCTCGGCTGGGAGTTTGAACAGGGCGTCGCGGCCCTGGAAGGTTTGAGCCTGGCGGTGGGGGTGGCGGCCGTGGCAGCCCTCGAAAAGCTGGGGCTGACAGGCGTCAATCTCAAGTGGCCAAACGATCTCCTGTGGCAGGGCCGCAAGCTTGGCGGTGTGCTGCTGGAAATTTCCGGCGATGCCAGCGGGCTCTGTCAGGTGGTCATAGGGATTGGCTTGAATGTCTCCATGCCCGAACCCCTGGCCGCCAGCATTGATCAGCCCTGGGTGAACCTGGCGGAAATTGCCGGCGGCGGTGGCCTGCCCTCGCGCAGCCGCGTCGCCGGAATGCTGCTCGACGAGATCATCCTCATGCTGTGTCAGTTTCAGCAGCAGGGGTTTGCGCCTTTTCATGGGCGATGGGAGGTTTGTAATGCTCACGCGGGGCAGCATGTCACCATGGCTACGCCGACCACGCGGATTAGTGGTCGCGTGCTCGGAATTAATCCCCAGGGCGGGCTGCGTTTGCAGGTCGGTGATCGCGAAGAGATATTCCTCGGTGGCGAAATCTCCTTGCGGGGGGAGTCATGATCCTTGACGTAGACATCGGCAATAGCCGCCTCAAGTGGCGGCTCGGCGACGGGTCTCGGATATCCTCCGGGGCTGTCAACCTGGCCAATCTGGACAGTCTGAAGGTGCCGGTGGCGAAGAATCGCCCCATGGCGCGCATTCGCGTGGCCTGTGTGGCCGGCACTGCCATTGAACAGCGGTTCTCCGCGTGGTGCAAAAGAAATTTTGACCGGGTACCGGAATTTGCCCGGGTACAACAGGGGCTTGGTGGCGTCACAGTCGCCTACGATTTGCCGGAGACCTTCGGCGTGGATCGCTGGTTGGCCATGCTGGCGGCCTATAGACAGGTCGCGGGGGCCTGCGTCGTCGTGGACGCGGGTAGTGCCCTGACGGCGGATTTTATTGATGGCAAGGGTATGCACCTCGGCGGGCTCATCCTCCCTGGGGCACGGCTGATGAAGGAGGCCCTGCTGGCGCAAACTCACGGCGTAAAGCCGGGTTCATCCAGTATCCCCGGCAAGTGGCAGCCCGGCCGGGATACCGTGAGCGGTGTGGATAATGGCGTCGCGGTGTGCTTCAGTGGTTTGGCGAATGAAATAATGCACTATGCTGAAAAGCGCCTTGGCAAGCCATTGGTGGCATTGGTATGTGGCGGCGATGCTGAAGATTTCGCTTCTCGTGATGCCCGCTTTGTCGTTGCGGCGGACCTGGTATTGGGTGGGCTGCCAATAGCGCTCGGCGATCAATTTTCTGGAACAGTTTAATAAGGCAAGCCTGGACTATGCGCTGGATTTTCTTTGTGCTCGTGATCGCCAATATCTCGCTTTTTTGCTGGCAGTTCTTTGGAGTGCCGGATGATGTTGTGGATCAGCCCGCGCACAAGCAGGGTCAGGACCGGGATCAGGTTCCCACCATCCTGCTCCTTGGCGAAGAGGGCAAAAGTGATCGCCCGACCACTGGGGAGAAGCCGGCAACGCCGCCGCCATCAGATCTCGAA
>CAZEWY010000095.1:0-12624 GCA_964515945.1 uncultured Cellvibrionaceae bacterium | reverse complement strand
GGATTTACCTACGTTGTGATCTGGACAATCCACATTGATCAGAACGGTAACTTCAACTTCAACGGCGAGTTTCCCTTGGTCAGCAACGGGAACTATGTCGGTAATGCCACCTACCCCAATTTCGCCAGTGACGTGGCCTCTCTGAAGCAGGGTACAACGTCTATCAACCGGGTCGAATTCAGCCTGAGCGCCTGGGGTTCCGGGACTTTTGACAATATACGCAACCTGGTGAACTCTCAGGGCACCGGCTCCGGAAGCATCCTGTATCGCAATTTCCAGGCGCTGAAAAACGCGATTCCCGCTATTGATGCTATTACCTTTGACGACGAAAGTACGTACGACCTTAACACTGCCGTGCCCTTCGCGGTGATGTTATCGGACCTCGGCTACAAGGTCACCCTGGTACCCTATACGGCTCAAAATTTCTGGACGTCTCTTGCATCAAACGTTAACAGCCAGCGGCCAGGCGCGATAGACCGCGTTGACCTGCAGGTTTATGCCGGCGGAGCTGGCAATAATCCCTGCAATTGGCAGTTCGGCGGCATTCCCGTCCATCCCGGCCTGTGGAGCAATGAAAAATCGCCCTCTGAGGTGGAAAGCCAAATGAACAGCTGGCAGAGCCAGTGCGGCATCCGGGGTGGTTTTATGTGGTTGTACGACAACTTCGATAATTCCGGACTGGTGCAAGACTATGCGTCGGCGGTCAACGATGCCCTTGGCATAGATCCCACGGCCGCAGTCACCCTTTACCAGCATTGTTCCTATGGTGGCTATTCCGCGAGCCTTTCGCCCGGCAGTTATACCTTGGGCCAGTTGCAGGCACGTGGAATTGCCAACGACGATATTTCTTCATTAAGGGTGGGAAGCGGTTATCAGATAACCCTGTATCAGCATGACAACTTTGTTGGCAACACCCTGTTGCGTCAGAGCGATGATGACTGCCTGGTCAACGAAGGATTTAATGACGACATCAGCTCTGTCGTGGTTTCACCCGCTGGCGTGAGTTTCAATTTGCGAACCGAGGCAGAAAGCTATTTCGCCAGTAGCGGCGTGGCACTTGAAAACACACAGGACGTTGGCGGCGGTCAGAATGTCGGTTGGATTGATAGCGGGGATTGGATGGCCTATCAGAATATTACCATCCCCAGTTCCGGTACCTACACGATCGAATATCGGGTAGCCAGCCCCAATGGCGGCCAGCTGAGCCTTGACTTGAACGGCGGCGCGATTCTGCTGGGCACCAAGGCTATTCCGGTCACCGGTGGCTGGCAGAATTGGACCACGATTCAGCATAGTGTCCATATTGATGCCGGCACCTATAACTTCGGCATCTATGCCAGTAGCGGCGGCTGGAACATTAACTGGTGGCGCATTAGTCGCTAAAGACAATTCTTGAGTAACCTGCAATAAGCCTGGTCGGATCATAGTCGGGCACATGGAAGTGCGACGTTAGCGTTACTCGACGTCTACCCGCCAAAAACGCAAGGACTTTTGTTACGGAGATACAACCACTTGTCCACCCTATCGCAGAATTGTCCGTTCTGTCGCAATAGGCTTTTGATGAACCGGGTGATATGGCAGGGTTATCAGGATTTTATTCGTGCTTTTGCAATGTTCAAATTTATACAAGTTTTCCAGCGTTATTTTTTATTTTTAGCTTTCATACGTTCATTTTTACGAAACAGCCGAACCACATAAGAACCACTGCTTATAACACTGTACCGGGCTCATAGCAGCCAGTTTTGCTTTCAACATATTTTTATATTGCATAGCTGGCTGCTGCAAATCCAATAACAACTATCTGGAGAGTCAACATGAAAATAATGCAGTTAAGATTTAAGCAAACCCTAACCAGAAGTGCAGTCTGTGCGCTCCTGGCTTTAGCGAGTGCGAGTATTCAGGCTCAATCCAATCTGGCACTCAACGGCTCCGCTTCCGCCAGTACGGCACTTTCACCCGCCAGCAATGCCATTGACGGCAATATGAATACACGTTGGGAATCGCAACATAATGTCGATCCGAGCAGTCTCACCGTGGACCTTGGCGGCACTTATGACCTATCTTCCGTAGTTATTTATTGGGAAGCGGCTAACGCGGATACCTATGAAATTCGCGGCTCCAATAACGGCACCAACTGGACAACCCTGGCGAGCGAATCCGGCGGCATATTTGGTAGTCGCACCGACACTCTGGCCGTGGGGGGACAATATCGCTACGTCCGCATGCACGGCATCAATCGCAGTGCCGGAAACAACTGGGGCTATTCCATTTGGGAGTTCGAAGTCTATGGTCAGGCACCAGCCCAGGATGTCACTGTGGAGGCCGAAGAATACGATACCTATTTTGACACAACGGCCGGTAATACGGGGGGTGCTTATCGTGGCGATGATGTCGATATAGAGGCAACCTCGGATACCGGTGGCGGCTATAATGTTGGCTGGACCGCAGCCGGCGAGTGGCTGGAGTACGACGTCGCCTTGGCTGCGGGAACCTATGATGTCAGCGCTCGCGTCGCTTCGGATGTGGGAGCCGGCAACTATGCCATTTTACTGGACGGCAACCTGGTCGGCAACAGTAACGTCGGTGACACCGGTGGCTGGCAGGTCTGGCAAACACAAACGGTGGGGCAGCTGGTCATTGCGCAATCCGGCACTTATAGCCTGCGGATTAACATTGGCGGCAACTTCAACCTGAACTGGGTCAACTTGAGCCTGGATAGCTCATCCGGCAGTTCATCCAGTTCCTCCTCCAGTTCCTCTTCGTCGAGCAGCAGTTCCAGTTCTTCGAGTAGCTCGGGCGGCGTGCCCACATCAGTGGAAGCCGAGGATTACACCAACTATTTTGATACGACTGCCGCCAACGAAGGCGGTGCTTATCGCAGCGACGGTGTTGATATAGAAGCAACCTCCGATACCGGTGGCGGCTACAATGTTGGCTGGACTGTGGCCGGGGAATGGCTGGAATACAGCGTGTCGCTGGGTGCGGGCATTTACGATGTCAGTACCCGTGTGGCGTCGCAAGTCGGAGGCGGCAACTACTCCCTGTTGTTGAACGGTAGCGGCATTGGCAGCAGCAATGTCGGTGCGACCGGTGGTTGGCAGGCCTGGCAGACACAGGTGGTCGGCCAGGTCACCGTCCCCTCTTCCGGCACTTATACGCTGCGGGTCAATGTCAATGCTGGCGACTTTAACCTGAACAGGATTCACTTCGAGCCCGGTGACGGATCGAGCAGTTCATCGAGTTCCAGCAGTTCGAGTTCGAGTTCAAGTTCAAGCTCAAGTTCGAGCAGCTCCGGCAGCCTCGGCAGCATCATCCCGCTGTACAACAGCTCGACACCGCTGGAGCCAGTTATCCAGTTTGATCGGGGTGATGCCCTGGTGACCCGTATTTCCGACCGCGCTCGCGACCGTCATGCCAAGGAAGATCAGTTCCAGGCTTACGACCACTATTTGAGCTTCTACTGGGAAGATCGCACTGCGGCCATCGAGATCGTCGACTACGTCGCCAAGGGCGGCAGTACCGTGCGCATGAACGTCGTTACCCAGTTTAAATTGAGCGACACGGAAGCGGAAAACCGCTGGTTCTACATTGGCCGCAATACGGTGGCGGAATACTGCGACAACGGCACCATGACCGTCGTTGACGACACCCACTATTTCAAGGAACGCAGCGTTAACTGCCGCGAAGGGCGCAATATCCAGATCGGCGATAAGCTGGAGTTTGAAGTCAGCCAATTCCTGGATCCCAGCGTGCCCAATGGTCGCGCCAATTACTACGGCACTGCCTATCTGTATATAGTGGGTGAAGGTCTTGTGCCCTGGGATGTCGGTGGCGCCACGCCTGCTGGTGGTATCGAGGATTCCGTCAAGATCCCCGAGAGCGCCTGGCTGGGCGGGCATACCACTGGCCATGCGTTAACCTCCGATGAACCCGATAATGCCTTCCTGCAAATGGCCACCAATATGGGCTATGACAATGCACAGCCTTTCATGCAGGGCCGACGTGTCCTGCACTCGTCCTTTATCAATGGTGTGCACGGCGAAAAGCCGACCGAGAACCCGGCGTTTGGCCCTGCAATCGGCAAAGCCGGACCCTTGTTTATCAACGACAGCTGCGCAGCCTGCCATGTGCGCAATGGTCGCGCCTTTCCCAATCCCGTGGGTCAAGCCCTGGACAAGTGGGTATTCAAGGTGGCCGACGCCAACGGCAACCCCCATCCGGATCTCGGCCGTGTGTTGCAGCCGTCCACCTCCGGTGGTGCTGTGAGCGAAGGCACGGTATCCATCGCCTTCTGGTCGGAAGCCAATGGTCTGCGCTCGCCAAACTACCAGTTCAGCGGCGTGACGCCAGAGCGATTTTCCGCGCGCATCGCGCCACAGCTGGTCGGCATAGGCTTATTGGAAGCCATTCCGGAATCCGCCATCCTGGCCAATGAAAATCCCGGCGGCAGTGGTATTTCCGGTCGCGCAAATCGCGTAATCGACCCTGTCACGGGCGAAACCCGCCTCGGCCGCTTCGGCTGGAAGGCGGGGATCAGCAGCGTCCGACATCAGATTACTTCCGCACTGAACACCGATATGGGCGTGATGACGGCCACCTTCCCCAATCCCGACTGCGGCTCCAGCCAATCCGGATGTGGCGGCAGTGGTTCCGAGCTGGCGGCATCCCATGTGGATAATCTGGTGAAATACATCTCACTGCTGGCGGTGCGCCCCCAGCGCGACTACGACGATCCGGCGGTGCAGAACGGCAAAAACCTGTTCTCCAACATCGGTTGTACCGGTTGCCATACGCCGACCTTCCAGACCAGCCAGTTCCACCCTTTTGGAGAGCTGAGGGATCAAACCATTCATCCGTATACGGATCTGCTCCTGCACGATATGGGACCAGGGCTGGCCGACAATCTGGGTGAAGGTGAGGCTTCAGGTGCGGAATGGCGTACCACACCGCTGTGGGGTCTGGGTTTGTCCGCCTGCGTTGTCGGCGGTGTCACCAATCCAACAGGCGCTCAGGGCGATGATGTGTGCACCCCCAACCACACCTATCTGCACGACGGCCGGGCTCGCAGTATCGAGGAAGCCATCCTGTGGCACGGTGGTGAAGGTGACGCCGCGAAGAATAACTATCAGGCGCTTTCCAGTGGCCAGAAGCAGGATGTTCTCAGCTTCCTGAGATCCCTGTAACAGCTCCACGTGCATGGTGCCGGGAGGCACCATCGGCAATAAAAAAACCCGGGGCAGAGTTGTCCGGGTTTTTTTATGGGTTATTGTCGGGTTACGCCACTGCGCGGCTAACGCGACAAGAGTACCGCTTGTAGCTTGCGGCTTGAAGCTTGAAACTCAAAATCCCTCCACCACAAAACTCCCCTTCAAACCTGCCGCGGCGTTAGGCGCTATCCAGACATTGAAATCACCGGGTTCAGTCACCAGTTCCATGTCCTGGTTGTGAAACGCCAGATCATCGGTATGAATTTCAAAGGTGACAGTCTGGGATTGTCCCGGCTTCAGCGTCACGCGCTGAAAGCCTTTGAGTTCCCGCACCGGTCGCGTGACGTCGCCCACCACGTCCTGCACATAGAGCTGCACCACTTCGGTCGCCCTTGTATCGCCGGTGTTTTTTATACGCGCGGATATTTCCAGGCTTTCGCCCAGGGCAATTTTCTTCCGGTTCAGGTTCAGCTTGTCGTATTCAAAGCTCGAGTAAGTCAGGCCGAAACCGAAGGGGAATTGTGGCTTGTGGCCGTAATCCAGCAGGTTGGATGAGTTGCCCGGCTGATGCTGAAAAACGCCCTGCCCGATGTCGTCCATACGCGTGTAGTTGTCATCCGAAGGCGGCCGACCAGTACTCATGTGGTTGTAGTAAATGGGTATCTGCCCTTCCGCCACGGGCCAGGTCAGCGGCAGCCGCCCCGAGGGGGAGACTTCACCATAAAGCACTTCGGCCAGCGCAGGGCCACCCATGGTGCCCGGATGCCAGGCCATGAGTATGGCATCGGCCTGCTCCAGGGTCTGACCGAGTTCGATGGGACGTCCGGCCATGATGACCATCACCAGTGGTTTGCCAGTTTTCGCGAGCGCGGTCATGAGTTGCTGTTGCGCACCGGGCAGCGAAATATCCCCGCGGCTGTGGCCTTCACCCGTGAGTACGGCCTCCTCGCCACCAACATAGAGCACAAGGTCCGCCTTTTTCGCGGCTTCGACGGCCTGGTCAAAGGCTTCAGTGCTTTTATCGCGGCTGTAGGCCAGGCCTTTCGCATAAATCACCTTGTTCTCGCCGACCAGCTTCTGGATCGCCGGTAACAATGTGCGGGTATCTTCCTTTTTACCGTTGTAGATCCAGGTGCCCAATTGTTCGAAGGGTGCGTCCGCCAGGGGACCGATCACGGCAACCGTTTGGCTTTTGCTGAGAGGCAACAGGCCGCCGTCGTTTTTCAGCAGTACAAAACTCTGCCGCGCCGCGTTTTTGGCCTCCGCCAGGAAGTCTTCATTGAGCATGACCTGGTCGCGGTTTGAACGCGGATAAGGATTTTCCCAAAGTCCCAAACGCAGTTTTACGCGCAACAGATTACGCACGGCCTGATCCAGTTGCTGCTCGGTAAATTTGCCTTCTTCGATCAAATCGGCCAGATGATCTTCATAGGTGTGCGTGTGCATTTCAAAGTCAATGCCAGCATTGGCGGCCAGTTGCGCCGCGTGTTTGGCATCGCGCGCGTAGCCGTGGGGAATCATTTCCATAACGGCATTCCAGTCGCTGACGACGAAGCCGTCAAAGTCCCATTCATCGCGCAGTATTTGCTTCATCAAAAAACGATTGCCGGTAGCAGGCACATTGTTGAGCGTGCTGTAGGAACTCATCAGCGATGCGATACCGGCATCGACAACGGCTTTGAAGGGCGGCAGATAAACATCGCGCAGGGTTCCCTCGGGGATATACGCGCTGTTGTAGTCACGCCCACCTTCGGCGGCGCCATAACCGACAAAATGCTTGGCACAGGCCGCCAGGCTGGTGGGGTCACTCAGGTCGTCGCCCTGAAAACCCTTGACCATGGCCACGCCTAAAACTGATGCCAGATATGGATCTTCACCCAGACTCTCGGCAATACGCCCCCAGCGCGGGTCCCGGCTGATGTCGATCATGGGGGCGAAGGTCCAGCGAATGCCGTCGGTGCTGGCCTCTTTGGCGGCCACGCGGGCACCGGTCTCCACAGTCTCCGGGTTCCAGGTAGCCGCCTGCCCCAGCGGGATGGGGAAGATGGTTTCATAGCCATGGATAACATCCTGGCCAAAGATGAGGGGGATACCGAGTGGGCTTTCTTCCACGGCGATACGTTGCAGTTCGGCAAAGGCATTGTCGTCAGCCACGTTGAAGTTGACATTGAGGAAGCCGCCGATCCTGCCTTCACGCACCGCCTGTTTGACGGCGGGAATGGCCTCGGCGGAATAAACGCCCCAGTCGCGCAATGCCATCTGACCGATCTTCTGCTCCAGGGTCATTTCCGACAATAATTTGTTAATTTTCGCTTCCATGGAACTATTTACAGATCTATTTACAGAGCTATCCGCCTGCGCGGCCATCAAGGGTGCCGCGATCGCCATCATCAAGAGCGCCGAGCGGAAACAATAAGACAATTTTTTCACAAGTATCTCCCGTGGGAATTCAATGCGGCTTCATAAGTTGCCGCTTTTTTTTGTTGAAATATTTTTTTGTTTCGGGGAGACATGAATCCGGCATTCACTGCTGTGACACGCCGTGGCAAATCAGCAGGATAGCTGATTTATACAGCGTAGCTGCCCGAAGGGCGAGCCACAGGGATGTGGCGAGTAAATACGTCCCTGTAGGCTCTACACCAGCATCTCGGTAACCGCGTCCTGCGTTACCCTACCTTCCGCCGTCCTTGGCGGTCGCCTGCTGGCGACGGTCACAACAGCAAACACCGAATTCATGTCTTTGGAGTTTGTGGGCCAGCACATATTAATCTTAATTAGCGGAAAACCTTATCCAATTAAGATTCCAGCCACCACCCAGCGCTTCAAAGCGCAAGGTCTGCTCGCCTTCGGTCAGGGTTACCTCCGTCGTCACGGTTACGAAACTCTGCCAGCCTCCCGTAGCCTCAACGGCGCGGCTGTCGATCTGGACGCCGTCCGCCCACAATTCAAATCCAGTACTACCGTCCTGGCTCGCGAGGCGGTACTCCAGGGTGTAGGTCCCCGCCGTTGCCACGTCCACCTGATATTCAAACCAGTCACCGGGTTCCACATAACCCACATTGAGACCGCCACCAGTGTCACTGGTGGTTTCGGTCTGAATACCGGACATGGCGCTGTAGTATTCGGCCTGAATGGTGCCGGGAATTGTCTGGAAAACAATTTCAGTGGCAACTTCATTGCTGTTGTAGCTTTCGTCTTCCGCGTCCACCGCCGTTACCACGTAGTAGTATGTCAGCTCGGCGGCAGTGGTGGAATCCGTGTAATTGGAAACCTGAATCCCTTCGGCCAGCAGCGTGTAACCTGCCCCCGGTGTGGTACTGCGGTAGACGTTGTAACCGGTCAGGTCGCTTTCGCTGTTGGCGGCCCATTGCAGATAAATGCCATCGGCATTCGTCGTCAGCGTCAGGTTTTGCGGCGGTGCCGGCAGGCTGAACAAGTCGGTCGGTTCATCGGTCGTCAGCCAGTGCATCAGCCCCTGATGCACATCGTATTCCATGGTGGCGAACGACTTGAACAAAGCTTCGATTTGCTCGATGGATGCGCTGGTGAAGTCCAGCGTCGGAAGTTGCTCACCCGTGACGTCCACGCCGGTAACCGGCGGCTCATTGACCAGATAGACTTCCGCCCAGGCATTGCTGCTGGCGTTGTCCCTGAAGACACCACTCAAGGTGTAGCTCTGACCTCCTGTTACCGTTATGGCCTGATAAATGCCGGCATTCACATCGGCGCCGCCGGTCATCCGCAACACAGGGCTGTCGCTGCCCGCGGGGGCATCACCGGTGAAACTGAAATCCAGCGTCTGTTCACCCACGATGGTCCAGGGCGTCCAGCCCGCGGCGGAACCAAAATTGCCGTTGTTGATGACATCGGTGCCGGTACTGTCGTCAGTCAGACTCACTTTGTCGAAAGTGACATCGAGGCTGCCGTCGGGCGTTGCGCCGGCCTTGATCACCAAATACAGGGTGCGCTCTCCCGTACCGCTGATGGTCAGGCTTTCCGTGGCCGTGTCACAGGCAGTGGCAAAGGTGGAATCCCAGTTGTCACAGGCCCAGGTATTGGCCTTCACCAGAACGCTGTTATCGCTCAGGTTGGTGACCATGCCCCAGGTTCCGCTGCCCTGGCCGCCGCCATTGGTGACGACTTTGTAGGCCCAGTTGGTGGCGGCCCAGCCATAGTCGGCATAGGTGTCGTATGTCGCGCGGGCGATTTTGCCGCCCAGTTCGATGCCGAGCCCGGTCCAGGGCTGGAACTCGCCGATCAGGAAAGGTGTGTCCAGGTCCGTCAGGCGCTGATTCCACTCGCAGACGCCGCCAGTGCCCTCGGGTCCACATCTGAGCCAATCGCGATGAACCTGATAACCGATCTGGCCCCAGCCGAAAATACCCGGATAAAAGTGCATTTCGAAGGCGACCTTGGTCATGCCCCGCTCGGCGGGATCGCCGTAGGCGTCTATGCCAGCACTGTGGCCCGGCAGGATAATCACGTGATTCCTGTCGATAGCCCGGACCGCCTTATAGAGTTCTTCGATGGCGTCTGCCAGGGTTTCGGGATCCGTACCCCAGGGCTCATTGAGCAGGCCATAACCCGCAACCGCCGAATAGTTTTTATAGCGCTTGGCGATCTGTTCCCACAGCCAGATGGTGCGCTCCTGATAGTAGGACGCGGGCTGACCGTTGCCGCCATCCCAATACCAGTTGCGGTTGGCGCAACCGCTGTGATGCTCCCAACCCTGGCTGCCCACAGCGCCGTGAAGGTCGAGGATCACGTACATGTCGTGCGCCTCTGCCTGCGCAATGGCATAGTCGAGGTAATGCCAGGCATCTTCCCGCAGTGTTTTGGGATTGTTTTCATCCTCGATCAGGTTGTAGGCAAAGGGTATGCGCACCACATTCAGACCGAATTCCGCCATCAGGTCCCAGTCGCGATCAGTGATCCAGCTATCGCGAAACAGGGTCATCAGACGTTCCCGCTCTTCAAACCCGAAGCGCTCGTCGAGGGTTGCCTCCAGGGTACACTGGTCGTTCACGGCGTCGGTGCTTTGCGCCATCATCCAGAATTCCTGCAGCAGCCAGTTGCCCAGGTTGGTGCCTTTCAAGGCGACTGCTGTGCCGTCGTCCTTGACCCATTGGGTGCCCTCGGCGTGCAACATGTCCGCAGGCTTGCCTTTCCCCCCGTCCTTGCCACCACATGCAACGAGGCTAAGGCTGGCGAGCACGGCAACCAGGATGAAACCCCGCGTGGAAAGACACGTCCATCGCAATCTGAATCTATTCAGCATCTTGATCGTCTCCTTTATTGTGTTCGATTTTGATCCAGGCATAACTTTCTTTCCCTCTCGCACACTTCCCTCTCACAAAAACCCCGTCTGATTTACAGGCAAAACAGACGGGGTCAAGCGGGAGAAGCACATGCGGCGACAAAGGGTAAAGCCCTTGCGCGAAACGCTTGGTGAAGATTATCGGAGTCGGCGGAAGGCGTCGTCCGAGTAGCCGTAGTCGAACCAGAAAAATGCATTTTTTTGCGGGTTCGGGTAAGTAGGTCGCAGGCGGACGCCTAAAAGCCCATGTATTTCAGCAACTTATCGGAAGAGGCTATCATCGTGCGAGCGTCCGATGGTCAGCCGGATTCTCTCTGGACCGGGGCTGTACCCACTGGCCCGTCAGCAACTATTCCGCTATGATTTGCAAACTGGGAAGTGGCAAATGAATATACCGGCAGCTAAAGGAACCTGAATTACACAATAACACTGGTTCACTATTGGGCAGATCGCCATGAACGAAGTTCTCTTCAATTTCCACGACGTCATTCTGTTGATGACGGCCATGCAGTGCTTTTTCTTTGCAATCCTGCTGCTGGCCACCAATACCAGCAAATCGACCAGCACCTATTTTCTCGCCGCGTTTTTGTTGGCCCATGCGTTTATTCCACTGCACGAGTTGATGTTGTGGGGCGCGGAATTCAAATGGAAAATACGGGAGCTTCACCCCGATCTGCTCTTTATTGGCGGCTCCGCCTATTATCTGGACGGTGCCCTGCTCTATTTCTGTGTGAAATCGTTGATATTCCGCGATTTCAGCCTGCGCAGGATTGATGCTGTCCACCTTGTTCCCCTGATACTGTTTATTCTCTTTATGTGTGTGGCCTTCTACAGCCTGCCCAGGCCAGAGCGGCTTGAGCTTATCCGCACCGACGAGTTTGTCTATGGCGGGGCTTATGTCTTCGTGGAATTCCTCGGGAAATGCCTGCGCGTCGGTTATGGTCTCTGCTGTTTGCAGCTGATCATCAGGTATAAAGGTCTGCTGAAAACAACTCACTCCAATATCGAAAAGGTTGATCTCACCTGGCTCAACCTGCTCGTCATTGGCTTTCTGTCGGTGATGAGCACGGAAGTGGTGCTGAGTATTTCCAAGCTGGTCAGCCTGTACCAGCATTACGAGCTGATTGTCTTTGAATATATCGGCCTGACGGGCTATTACTCGCTGTTTTTCCTGGTCAACCTGCTGGTGTTTACCAGCGTCCGCTATTTCGCCAGCTTTGAGGCGGTGAGGCAAAAGGAATCTCCCAAAAAGCCCCTCAATGAGCGGCTGCTGAATCCCGATTGCGCGGAGCAGATCGACCGTGCCATGAGAGCGGAAAAGCCTTATCTGATGCCGGATATCACGCTGGATATTCTCGCCGAAAAACTGGATATACCGGCCAAGGATCTTTCCATGATCATCAACCGCCACTTCGGCATTCATTTTTATGAATTCATTAACGGTTATCGCATTGAGGAAGCGACACGCATTTTGTCAGCCCCCGAGGACAAGGACAAAACCATTACAGATATTTATCTGGAAGTGGGTTTCAACAGCAAATCCGTCTTCAATACCTTTTTCAAGAAAATTCTTGGCATGACACCATCGCAATATCGTCAGAACCAGCAGCTGGACAAAAGCGCGGCGCGTCTTCAGACCTGAGAGCCGTCCGCCAGTCGGCTTAGAATTTTTTGCTATTTGGCTCACTTCTCTATTATTGGCCTCTGCCTTTTGATGTGCCGCCTCTCCCAAAAACCTATCAGGCCCTGCGTCTCATCGACAGGTTCTGATAAGGTCATTTTTGTCGAACGCGTTCTGCTAACGGGTTAAGCAAAACCACTCTTCATTAGAACGACACATTCAGCCCAACACACTAAGTTGAGAGATATCCGGTTCTATTCATCTACAGGTGGTGACACACCGGAATAAAGTAATGCAGACACATAATAAAATCCAATAAGAGGGCTAATCTTATGACATGCAAACAGAATAGGTGGCATCACTGCCTCTACACGGGTTTCGCCATTCCCAAATATGTCCTGGCCGCACTCCTTTGCTGCACCTCGGTGTGGGCCTCGGCACAAATCCACATTGAAGCCGAGTCGGCGGTGACCAACAGC
>CAZEWY010000094.1:0-12781 GCA_964515945.1 uncultured Cellvibrionaceae bacterium | reverse complement strand
GTATTTGTTATCAGCCCGGATAAAAAGATCCAATTGATCCTGACCTATCCGATGACAACCGGCCGCAATTTCAATGAAATTCTGCGCGCCCTCGATTCCCTGCAACTGACCAGCAGCCAACAGGTGGCGACGCCCTCCAACTGGAAGCCTGGTGACGATGTCATTATTCCTCCCTCGGTGTCCGATGAAAAGGCCAAGGAAAAATATCCGCAAGGTTGGAAAGCATTAAAACCCTACCTGCGCATGGTGTCGCAACCGAAGTAGCTATGGTGAAACCGAAGCAGGGCGGTTATTTAAACGGCGCTCATGGCGCCGTTTGCAGTTCCCGACTTCGGCCCGTTTGCCATTAGGAGCGATTTTTCAAAAACGCCGAAGCAAATCGGCAGGATAGCCGATTTACACAGCCGTAGGCTGCCCGTAGGGCGAGCCACACGGATGTGGCGAGTGAAATACATCCCTATAGGCTCCGGCACGAGATCCCTCTCGTGACGGTTTTGAAAAAACCCTCCTAACGTCAAACTCCTTCGGTGGCTTTGTTGAACTTTATTAAATAAAAAAACGGCGCTCATGGCGCCGTTTTCATTCCGCGATTTTTATCAGAACGCGAAACGCAGACCCGCCTTGACGGTATCCAGATCGCCGCTATCGGAATCGTTGGTGATTTCGTCTATCTCCAACTCGGTATTGAAACGGCTATACTCCAGAGTCAGACTCAACAGTTCAGTGATACCGAGGCCGGCGCCGACGGTGAAAAAGGGCTCTTCGTCTTCAAAGGTTTCGGAAAGCCCCAGTCCCTCAACGTCCGCATCCCAGAAAAACTGACCAACCTTACCGTAGACATCAAAGGTGTCGGTAATGGGCAGTTGCAGAACGACGGCTGCACCCCAACCGTCTATTTCCACCTCGGCAAACTCATTGGACATGGTGCCGATGTGAGTGTAACTGGCCTCTACGCCAAAATATTTGTGTATTCCTATGCCGGCATAGGCTTCCCAAAGATCGCGGTCCTCATCGTAATCGCCGTCTCCGGATTTATAGAGTCCATAGCTTGCGCCCAGATAGGGGTGAATACCTTCCTGTGCATGAACCTGACTGGCGACGCCGACGCTCATAAGCGCCGCGAGCGCGCAGCCGATAGTCGTTCTCATCCGGGTTTTTTCGAGGGATGATTTTTTCGTGGCTGATGTGACAGCCGGAAATTTCTGTTCTCGCTTAAAAAAGTGCCCAAACATGGTTCTACTCCTTTTTTGGTTGCTATCTAAATTTAAGATTCGTTTCTGTCTTGAAGTTCAGCCTGCTCGGAAGCAACTTTCAATTGATTGACGACCTGAGCAACGCCGCTGGTATTGCGGGTGACGTAAAAGGCCAGTTCTCGCTGAACCTTGTTGTCCACTTCGCCCGTTAGTATCACCACGCCATTCCGTGTTTCGACGTTTATATCAAGACCACTGGTCTCGGAATTCGCGAGCAGTTGTGATTTCACTTTGGTGGTAATGGCAGCATCCTTGATTGATGAATCGGTTGATGGATTTTCTGAGTCTGGAGCTCGGTTCTGTCTGTTCCCCTTGCTGACTTCGAGCTTGTTTTCAACCTCGTTGATACCCTCAATACTCAGGGCAACCTGTTCGGCAAGTGCACGCTCGGTAGTGGTGCTGACGGTACCTTCCAGCACTGCGGTATCGCCAGTAATTTGAGTTTCGATCTTGAACGTGCTGAGGTGCGGGTTGAACAGATAAGCGCCTTCAAGCAGTCCTTTTTTCCAACTGTCCTGGAGTTGATCGGTGAGCGATTGCTCGTTGGACGTTTTCTTTTCCGCGCCAGTGGATGGCCCGGCGAGCAGACCCAGAATAGGGAGTATCAATAGGGTGGCCAACAGAATGGCAAATATCAGATGGGACTGGCGCTGGGGATTGTGCATGGCGTTTGCCTCTTGAAGAACCTCCCTGGGCTCTGATGGCAGAATCCAGGGAGGGATCTTTTCCTTTTTCAGCTTCGCTTGCGTCCCTTAGCGCTGTTGACGTTGATGCTGATAATACTCGTTGCGATCAACTTCATCGTCGCCATTGGCGTCAATGTCGCTGAAGTCGCCGGACACATTGCCCTGGCTTATTTCGTCTTCGTCCAGCATGCCGTCGTTGTTGGAGTCGAGCTCAGTGAAAGTCTTGGTCTGAGTGTCGCCCATTGTGCTGGTGCCAGTGCCGGTATCAGTACCGGTGGTGCCGTCGGTTGTGGTGTCCTGGGCTACGGCGCCGAAAGACAGGGTTGCCAGAAGAGTGGTCAAAAGCAAAGTTGCGCGTGTCATATGAACCTCCTAAAAATCAACAATGGTTTCAGCATTACATTAAAAAGGGTCAGGTAAAGCCGGTCCGATCTTACTGGGACTGGCTTTGGCTCTGGGTGTACTCGTCGCGGTCTACCTTGCCGTCGCTGTTTGCATCCAGGTCGTCAAAGCTTTGGGCGGATCCAGAGTTTTTAACTTCTTCCTCATCCAGGCTGCCATCGCTGTTGGCATCGAGTTGGGAAAAGGTTTTGGTACCACTGTCCTGACCGGTGGTGCTGCCGGTACCCATGGTGTCCTGAGCAGCTGCGCCCACGGAAAGAGCTGCCAGCAGTGTGGTTAAGAGTAAAGTTGCGCGTGTCATAACGATCTCCTTTGGGGTGAACAATCATCGGGTTAAACAAGCAAAATGAAAAAACATTGTGTTGCTTGCGGCATTTTGCTTCCGGGGAAGCTCGTGCCGCGTCTGGCCGTTACTGGGTCTGGCCACTTTGTTGACGGTGATACTGGTAGTACTCGTTGCGATTAACGCTGCCGTCACCGTCGCTGTCGACATCGTCAAAGCTGCCAGAAATGTTGGCTTGCTGAAGTTCATTCTCATCAAGTGCGCCATCACTGTTGGCGTCCAGCTCGGTGAAAGTTTTGGTCTCGCGCTCACTGCCGCCCGCGTCGATTCCCGTGGTTCCCTGTGCAAGTGCTCCCGCGGAAAGGGCGGCGACCAGTGCGGCCATTAACATTGATGCTCGTGTCATAAGTTACCTCCATAGTGAAAATTACGGCTCTTTCTCGGTTCCTATTTCGGTATGGCCCCATTCCGGCCTGGATTTTGCTGCCGGAAGCGCGAGCGTTGTTAACGAAGAGGTCCGGTGTTTGCTTGTCCAGTTCCTGTTGCCGTCGCTAACAATTTCAACCGATCGATAGATCAACCGATGGCGCTTTCCCTGTCAGTAAAGATTTCCCTGGTTGCGCTGGAACAATTGCAGGCGTCGTGCCACGCAAAGAAAACGCAGTATTTTCAATAGCTTGCTTTTCAAAAATGGCCAAATCAGAGCGAATGGCCACTCGCAACCGTCGGCTTGTGGCAACAGATAAGTGGCGGTGATCAGTTTTTTCAGGAAAATCAAAAGCTTGCAGTGTTGCAATTCGCCAACAGCTTCAGCGGTGGCAAAAAATTGTGGGTGTGTGGGAATAACCGGAGACGTGACCTATGGCCTCGGGGCGCTGGGTAAACCAATTGACTCTGACGCAGCAATGGATTTTTGCCACGATTCTGGCGATTCTGCCGTTGATCCTGGCCATCGGCTACGCTGGCTGGTCGCTGACGCTTCAGGCACAGGAGCAGCGCGCGCTGCTGCTTTCGATCAATGGCCTCAATCATCTGGACGCTGCGATCACACGGCAGATTACCGGTCTGGAACGATCTGCACGGCAGTATTATCTGATTGGTGAGCCCCGCTTTTATGAGATCTATCAGGAACGGCTGGCGGCGTTGCGGGGTTATCAGCAGGATCTGGTATACCGGATGCCATCCAAAGTGGAATGGCAAACCTTGAGGGAGCTGGTACAGCTGACTGCGGATATCGGCAGCCAGCTCAAGGCCAACCTGGAAAATACCAGTGAGGCCTATCTCAACAATTCCTGGCGCAGGGTCAATCAGATCAGGGAAGCCTTCAGTTCACAGATTGAGCATGTTGCCGAGGACGCCATCAAAGAGAGCGAGCACAGTTTCGGGATCGTATTGCGACGGCTGCTGCTGATTGGATCCCTGGCGATTCCAGGCACCATTTTCCTGATCAGCCTGAGCACCATTGCCGTGGTCAAGCCATTGTGGCGGTTGGCCAACGCCATACATCGACTCGGTCACCACCGCTGGGAGAAGCCGGTGGTCATTGAGGGGCCGGCGGATTTTGTGGCCCTGGGCAATAGTCTCGAATGGATGCGCGAGCAGTTGCTGATCAGTGATCGGCAAAAGGAAGCCTTTATGCGACATATCACCCATGAACTAAAGAGCCCCCTGGCGGCCATAGTGGAGGCGGAATCCTTGCTGTGGGATCAGGTACCGGGTCCTGTCAATGACTCCCAGAAAAATGTCTTGACGATTCTGCGTCAGAACGCCAATAACCTGAGTGGTTTGATACAGCAATTACTGAACTACAACGCCGTCAAGCACAGCCTCAAACCAGGCAGGTCGTCAGTGGATATTCGAGCGCTATGCGACAAGTTGCAATCGCACCTGATGTCCATTCCGGCGAATGCGGATATTGAATGGCTTTGTGATGGTGAACCGGACGCAGTGGTGTCCGATTACGTTTGTCTCGACATGATTCTCAGCAACCTTTTATCCAATGCCTGCAGCGTCATGTCCGGCAAGGGGCGGATCCGGATCAACTGGGGTATTGACAGCAATAGCTGGTGGCTGCTGGTCGCGGACACGGGGCCGGGGATAGATCCCGAAGAGATCGGGGAAATCTTCAAGCCGTTTTACCAGGGCAAGGTGCGCCGACAGGGACCCCTGAAAGGCAGTGGCATCGGGCTGTCGATTGTTAATGAATGTGTCAACACATTGAACGGAAGCATCGAGGTCGAGTCGCGTCCGGGCGATACGCGGTTTGTCCTGCACTTTCCCCTGGCTTCGGTGGATGCGGCTGAACCGGAAATGTTCCGCGGTGCCAAAAGCGAAAGGCTGCATTGAGGATCAATCAAAGGATGTACAACCAAAGGGCATATAGCCACGGGGCAAATAATCAAGGGTCAGCGATGAGATTGGTTGCAGCACAGGTAATGATCAAATCCATGCGAGGCTTGGCGTTGACCGCGATATTGGTTACCACCTTGTCTGGATGCGCTCTTTGGCCGTCGTCGGATAATGAGGCACCGACTCAGCGCGACCAGGCTCGAACCGCGAATACCCGAGGGCCGGGAGCCGAGGGAGATTTCGTGGGTATCCGCCTGTCGCTCCCCGATCTTATGATGAAACGGTTGCAGCTCTGCCTGATACCGGTGGAGGAACAACTGGCGCTGCTCGATGATTATCGCGCGGTCTTTGTCGAGGGCGCCGCGCCAGCGGATTCTCTGCCCGGATTTCTGTCGCAGAGCATGCACCAGTTGAATGCGATCATGCTCGCCTCCTGTGATCCGGGGCGTACACCGGGGGTGTTGAGCGAAATGCTGGCGGTTGTGACGTCAGAAGAGGGCTGGCCGCCGGAATACATGGCTTTTTTTGATGTGCTGGTCACCAGCCACAGAGCGTACATGCAGGCCGACGGCAGACGCCTTGAATTGCAGAAAGCCTACCGCGCTTTGAAGAAAGAGCATGAAACCCTGCAACAGGATTATCGCGCTTTGGAAATCGAACACGAAAATACCATCAAAGGCATCAGTGATATCGAGCGCGGCATCGATATGCCAGATTTGTAGTACAACATCCATGGAGAATAATCGTGTCTAACCCCGTTGTGTTATTGGTAGACGATGACCAGGGAATGATGGAGTTACTGTCCATGCGTTTGCGCGCATCGGATTATCAGACCTTGTGCGCCAGCACCGGCAGCGAAGCCTTGGACCTCCTCAATGAGAAGCTTCCCGACCTGGTCATTACCGACCTGCGCATGGAGGAAATGGACGGACTGACCCTGTTCGAGAAAATCCATGCCCACTGGCCGAGCCTGCCGGTGATTGTGCTCACGGCCCACGGCTCCATTCCCGAGGCGGTGGAGGCCACTCAGAAAGGCGTTTTTTCCTTTCTGACCAAGCCGGTCGACAAGGACGAACTGCTCACCATCATCCGCAGTGCGCTCAAACATCACCACGATTGCTCAGATGCGGTGGACAGCTGGGAGCACCACATCAAGACCCGCAGCGCGCGCATGTACCACGTGCTGGAGCAGGCAAAGCTGCTGGCGGAAAGTGACGTGAACGTGCTTATCGGGGGTGAGAGCGGTACCGGTAAGGAATTGATGGCCAAGGCGCTGCACAAGCATAGTCGCCGCGCCGATGCACCCTTCATTGCCCTGAATTGCAGTGCCATTCCCAGCGAAATGCTGGAATCCGAACTTTTCGGCCACGTCAAAGGTGCCTTTACCGGCGCCACCCGGGACCACCAGGGGCTGATAGCCGCCGCCGAGGGCGGTATTCTCTTCCTCGACGAAATTGGCGACATGCCCCTGGCGCTCCAGGCCAAGCTGCTGCGTGTACTGCAGGAGAGGCGGGTAAGGCCCGTTGGTGGCACCCAGGACGTCCCCGTCAATATTCGCGTTCTCTCGGCGACTCACCGCAACCTGCTGGAGGCAATAGCCGATCATGAATTTCGCGAGGATCTCTACTACCGTCTGAACGTCGTCAGCATCAATCTGCCCAGCCTGAGGGAGCGGAAAGAAGATATCGTTTTCCTGGGCAATCACTTCCTGCAAGCCATTGCCCGGCGCGAGGGTGGACCGCCAAAACAACTGGCGCCCCAGGCTGTTTCCCGTCTTGTCAGCTATAGCTGGCCCGGTAACGTCCGCCAGTTGGAAAATGTTATGGAGCAGACCGCCGCCCTGTGTCGCGGCTCCGTCATATCCGACACCTTGATCGCCAATGCCCTGCCGGACCAGTCGCAGCAGAGTATCGCGCCGCTCAGTGATGCCAAGAAGGAATTCGAACACGATTACGTGACGGATTTGCTGCGTTCGACCCAGGGCAACATGACCATGGCGGCGAAACTCGCTGGTCGCAACCGGTCTGATTTCTACAAAATCGTGAGCAGACACAAGCTGGACGTCAATATTTTTAAATCATCGGACAGGCCGTAATGCCGCGGCTTCGCGGCAGAAATCATGGATGGCATTGGGGCGTGTGAAACGGATCTCACAAAAAGCGATTGACAACGCTGTCAGTTTGTGAGAGTTTGATCCTCATGCGGTCTCTTTCGAGCCGTAGCACTAGCCAAAAAAGTAGTGCCCGAGGCGCGTCGGCATCTGATGCCACGCAACGGCACTGAAAATAATAATGGAAGCTTCCAACCCCCTGTTGGGCCACATTCCAAACGGATTCTTGGCGCTAAGCGCGAACTCAATACGACAGAAGTATCGTCAATAACTCACTGCGTCCTCATTTTGGGGAGGCATAGACTTTCAGAGGAAAAGTTATGACATCCACTAATAAATTATTCAAATCGATAGTCAGCATGTTGCTGGCGTGGAGTGCGCTTCTAGCGGCGCATTCATACGCCTACGACTGTTCGAATCTGCCAGCTTATGTCGATGGCTCCAGCTATGCCACCAATGACCAGGTATCAAACGTCGGCAATGCGTACGTCTGCACAGTCGGCGGCTGGTGTTCCACAGGCGGTCCCTACGAGCCCGGTGTGGGCTGGGCATGGACCAATGCCTGGAGCCTATTGGGCGCCTGTGATGGCGGTAGTTCCAGCACCAGTTCGTCCAGCAGTTCAAGCAGCTCGTCCAGCAGTTCAAGCTCATCGAGCAGCAGCTCTTCCAGCAGCGGTGGCGGCGGCTCCTGCGCGGGACTTCCGACCTGGGATTCATCCGCTGTCTACAATGGCGGTAATCAGGTTCAGTACAACGGCACCAAATATGAAGCTAACTGGTGGACCCAGGGCGAAAACCCCGAGAACTCCGGTGAGTGGGGTGTCTGGGATAATCTGGGTGCCTGTGGCGGAACCACTTCAAGCAGTTCTTCTTCGAGTTCCAGCTCAAGCTCAAGCAGCTCTTCTTCAAGTTCCAGCTCTAGCAGCTCCAGCTCATCCGGAACTCCGGTTGGTGACCATATTGTCGCTGGTTACTTCGCTGAGTGGGGTGTGTACGGACGTAATTACCACGTGAAGAATATCCACACCAGTGGTTCCGCCAACATTCTGACGCACATTGTCTATGCCTTCGGCAATGTGACAAACGGTCAGTGTGCTATCGGTGACGCCTACGCGGATTACGACAAGTTCTACTCGGCAGCGGATAGTGTCGACGGTGTTGCCGACAGCTGGGATGCTGGTGCGCTACGTGGTAGCTTCGGACAGTTGCGTCGCTTGAAGGCCATGTATCCTCACCTCAAGGTGGTATGGTCTTTCGGCGGCTGGACGTGGTCCGGTGGATTCGGTCAGGCAGCGGCAAATCCGCAGGCTTTCGCTGACTCCTGCTACAACCTGGTGGAAGATCCACGCTGGGCTGATGTGTTCGATGGTATCGATATCGACTGGGAATACCCGAACGAGTGTGGACTGTCCTGCGACAGCAGTGGCTTTGACGGCTACCGTAACCTGATGGCAGCCTTGCGCGCCCGCTTCGGCAACGACGCGCTGGTCACAGCGGCTATCGGTGCTGGTCCAACCAAACTCGATGCAGCTGACTACGGCGGTGCCTCTCAGTACGTCGATTTCTACATGCTGATGACCTATGACTACTTCGGCGCTTTCGATGCCGACGGTCCCACGGCTCCGCATTCACCCTTGTTCAACTACAGCGGTCTTCCGCAGGCTGGCTTCTACTCTGATTATGGTATTCAGAAGCTGAAGAGCCTGGGTGTTCCGTCGAACAAGATTGCCCTCGGCGTCGGCTTCTATGGCCGTGGCTGGACTGGTGTTACCCAATCTGCACCTGGCGGATCCGCCACTGGCGCCGCACCGGGAACCTACGAGCCGGGCATCGACGACTACAAGGTGTTGAAGAATAGCTGCCCTGCAACCGGCACTGTTGCCGGCACCGCCTACGCATACTGTGGTGGTGAGTGGTGGAGCTATGACACTCCTGCAACTATCGGCGGCAAGATGAACTATGTTGAACAGCAGAACCTGCGCGGCACCTTCTTCTGGGAGCTGAGCGGCGATACTGCCAACGGCGAGTTGATCCACGCCATTGATAACGGTTTGAACTAAGGTTCAGCTGAAGTAAAAATCGGCCGGTTGTTTTTGACCGGCTCCAAAAAAGGGCAGCTTCGGCTGCCCTTTTTTGTGCCACGTCTCCCGGAAGCCATCTTTATTTTGCGATTGCCCCTGACGAATTGACAGCGCTGTCAATCTGTGAGAGTCTAGCCTTATGCAGAGCCTGTAATCTGCATATCCATAACAATAAGTAGTGAACAAGTTAAGTAGCAAGGTAGTAAAAACTAGTAGCGACAAATAGCGCCCGTCAGCAAATTGTATCCCCATGGTCGGCGCTAAAAATAATAAAAAAATCAGAACCTTGGGTCCCACAACCCAATCAGATCGGCGCTTTACGGTGCCAACCCATCATGACAGACGTATCGTCAGTAACTCACTGCACTCCCATTAAGGGGAGCCTACAGACTTGAGGAAAAGTTATGATAACTCATAAAAAATACCATAGATTTCTGGTGCATGTATTCTTCGCCGGGAGCGCGCTCTTTGCGGCTCAAGCCTCCCATGCCTATGACTGCTCAACGCTCTCGGATTTTGTCAACGGCGCTAGCTATGCCACTGGCGCCGAAGTTGAGAATATCGACAATGCCTACGTCTGCACCGTTGGCGGGTGGTGCTCCCAGGGTGGTCCTTACGAGCCCGGCGTGGGCTGGGCCTGGGAACATGCCTGGGATCTTCTGGGCGCGTGTGATGACAATAATTCCAGCTCATCCAGTAGCTCCAGTTCCAGTAGCAGTTCGAGCAGTTCCAGTAGCTCAAGCAGCTCCAGTTCGTCCAGTAGTAGTTCGAGCTCATCAAGCAGTAGTTCATCGAGTTCATCTAGCTCTTCCAGCAGTTCCAGCTCGTCCAGTGGTGGCGTCAACTGCCGTCCCGATGGTCTCTACACAACCCCCGGGGTGGACGTTCCTTATTGTTCCGTCTACGACTCGAACGGCCGCGAGGAAATGGCGATTCCGCGCCGCATCATTGGCTATTTCCCGAGTTGGCGTCTGGGCACAAACGGACAGCCTCGCTATCTGGTGAAAGATATTCCGTGGGACAAGATCACCCATATCAACTATGCCTTTGCTCACATCGAAAACAACCGCATTTCCGTCGGCAATACCTCCGATCCCGAAAACCCGGCAACCGGTTTGACCTGGCCCGGTGTTGCGGGCGCGGAGATGGATCCCGAATTTTCCTACAATGGCCATTTCAATCTGCTCAGCAAATTCAAGAAGCAGCACCCGCAGGTGAAAACCATGATCTCGGTTGGCGGTTGGGCGGAAACCGGCGGCCACTTCTCCGATGGTACCCGCGTCAGCGATGGCGGTTTCTATACCATGACGGACAGCCAGACGACCATGAATATCTTTGCCGATTCGGTCGTTGATTTCCTGCGCACCTACAACTTCGACGGTGTGGACATCGATTATGAGTACGCAACCTCCATGGCGGATGCCGGCAACCCGCTCGACTGGAGCTACGCGAACCCCCGTCGCGCCAGCTTGATGCAGGGTTACGTGACCCTGATGAAAACCCTGCGCGAGAAACTGGACCGCGCCTCCGCCGAGGATGGCAAGCATTACCTGCTGACCGTGGCGGCGCCTTCGTCAGGTTACATGCTGCGCGGCATGGATATGTACCAGGTCACCCAGTATCTGGATTACCTCAATATTATGTCCTATGACCTGCACGGTGCCTGGAACCAGTATGTCGGCCCCAATGCGCCTCTTTATGACAGTGGTAACGACAACGAACTGATCCGCTGGAATTTCTATGGTGCCTACGGTATCGGCTACTTGAATACTGACTGGGCCTACCACTATTTCCGGGGTTCCATGCCACCCGGCCGTCTCAACATCGGCGTGCCTTACTATACCCGCGGCTGGCGCGAAGTTACCGGCGGTACCAACGGCCTCTGGGGCACAGCACCGACGACTGTCGGTTGCGCCGATGGTCTGACCGAATGCGGCAAGGGCGCCATTGGTATCGACAACCTGTGGCACGACGTGCAGAACAATGCCGAAGTGCCTGCTGGTGCCAACCCCATGTGGCATGCCAAGAATCTGGAGCGGGGTATTGAGCCGGGCTATCTGGGGTCCTTTGGCCTCGATCCGGTGGCAAACCCTGAAACGGATTCGATTGTCGGCGACTATGTACGCTTCTACGACAGCACCATGGTAACGCCCTGGCTGTGGAACGCCGAGAAGCAGGTCTTCCTGTCGACCGAGGACGAACAGTCTCTGAACGTGAAGGCTGACTATGTTATCGATAGGGGTATTGGCGGCATCATGTTTTGGGAGCTGTCGGGCGACTATGATTGCCCCCCATCTGGCGAGTGTGGCATCGGCGATACCTTGACGACCACTATCTACAACAAGTTCCAGTCCGCCTCGCCCTATGATGCCACCAAGGCGAACCAGCCAATGCCGACACAGGTGCTCGATATGTCCTTCAGTCTGGGCGGCTATCCGGTGGGCGACAGCAACTTCCCGATTACCGGCAAGTTGACGCTGACCAACAACTCGTCGGTGACGATTCCGGGGGGTGCCGTATTCGAATTCGACTACGCGACATCCGATACAGGAACACTGGGTGACCAGTCCGGCTTCGGCACCAGCACGATCTCCGACGGCCACAGCGGCAATAATGTCGGTGCGCCGGGTCTGGATAGTGATTTCAGTCGTGCGCGCATGACCTTCCCGAGTTGGCAGTCGCTTGCTCCGGGCGCCAGTACCACGATTACCTTTGCGCAGCAGTTACCCACGTCCATGTATTCCAATTGGACCCTGAGCTTCGGTGGCCAGACCTATGCGCTAAGCTTTGATTATCCGCGCACGACCGGTGGTTCCAGCAGTAGCTCCAGCTCGTCGAGCAGCAGTTCCAGTTCTTCCAGCTCATCTTCCAGCTCATCGTCCAGCTCCAGTTCCTCAAGCAGCAGTTCCGGCGGCGGTACCTGCTCCGGTCTTTCCACTTGGGATGCTGGCACTGTTTATACGGGCGGTGATCAGGTTCAGTACAATGGCGTGAAGTACGAAGCCAACTGGTGGACCCAAGGTGAAAATCCCGAAGCGTCCGGCGAATGGGGCGTCTGGGACAGCCTCGGCGGTTGCTGAGTTCGCCCGGCAATCATCGGCACACAAAAAAGGCAGCATTCGCTGCCTTTTTTGTTTATCTTCCAACAATTATTTTCTTGCCGCTTGCAGAACTCACTCCGTCCCAACCCCACAAACCTCCAGCCAGCGTTCAATCCCCGCACTGCGATACTTGTCCTTGTGCACCACCAGATAAAACATGCGGGATAGATCCCTTTGTGGTGCTTCCAGTGGTACAAGGGTGCCGCGCTTGAATGCGTCCTGCAGGGATATACGTGACAGACAGGAAATTCCGAGGTTGGCCTCGACCGCTCGCTTGATCGCTTCCGTGTGTTGCAATTCCAGCATGATGTTGAGTTCGGGCAGCAGACCATGCATGGCGCGGTTGAAGGTTTGGCGGGTACCGGACCCAGGCTCCCGCACTATCCACTGCGCGGTCTCTATGTCGGCGTCGGACAAGGTTGATTGTGAGGCCAGGGGATGTTCCGGGGCGCAGAAACAGACCAGCTCGTCGCTTCGCCAGGGGATCAGCGTCAGATCGGGGTGATTCAATTCGCC
>CAZEWY010000093.1:0-12844 GCA_964515945.1 uncultured Cellvibrionaceae bacterium | reverse complement strand
GAGTTCGCCATTGGGAGGGACTTTTCAAAACCGTAACTAGAGGGACCTCTTGACGGAGCCTACCGGGATGTATTTACGGCTTTTTTGAAAAGTCCCTCCCAATGGCGAACGGATCGGAGCCACTGAGGCCTTCAGCAGCCCTAAGGTATCTCCTCCATAAAATCCAACATAGCCTGGTGCCGTACCGTTTTTCGATGGTTGGCCCAGAGCTGTTTGATCTTTTCCTGATTGCAGGTTTTGCGGTCCACCAGCACGCGGGTGTTCAGTTCACCCACGGGTGTGGCAGTGGGACACTTACTGAAGACAAACTGATTGCTGATCAGGTCCATAAAGGGACCGGATTTGCTGGTGGGCATGATGAACAGCAACTGCAAACCGAGCGTTTCGGTGAGGTAATTGATCACTTCCCGGGAGCGGGTTTCATCCATCTTGGAGAAAGCCTCATCCACCAGCACCATACGCAAATGATTATTGCCGTCGCTGAAGCGGAAGGCCGAAGTTACCGCCGCCGAGCGAATAATATAAGCTGGCGTTTCCAACTGACCACCGGAACCCGTGCCGTATTGACTGAGGGCGATAGGCGCCTTGCCTTCCGGCTCCTTATAGATTTCGTAGAAGCGATAGTTGCGGTAATCACTGATGTCGCCCAACTTGCGCAGTGCCACCTGCTCATCCGGGTCGAGCAGCATGTCCAGCATCTTGTCGCGCACGGCGCAGGCCTTGTCGGACAGCTCCGCGTCGAACAGGCTGGTGCCATCGCCCAGATTGGGTACATCGATCACCTCTTTGAAAAAGCGCCAGTAATCGCGGTATTCCGGCACCCACTCGTAGCCGAAATAAAAACGCTCCCGGTCCGCGCCGAAGCGGTGGTGTTCCAGCTCCCGACTCAGGTCATCGAGTATACGCTTGCCGTCGCAAATCGCCTGGTAAATCGAGTGGCAGAGGTTGGTGACAAAGGCCGTATTAAAACTGTCTTTGAGAGTGCCGATTTTGTCGTATTTGTCCACCAGCACATTGTTCTTCAGTCGGTTGTGGATCAGATCCATTTCCCGGCAGAGGTCCAGAATGCGTCGGAAAAACTGTTCCCCGTGACGCTCACCAAAGCCTGTGTCATAAACAATGGCATCGTGCGGGTTGCACTGCTGGTTGTGCGTCGTCACTGAGTCATAGATTTCGCGTTCCAGACTTTCCAGGCGCGCATCCAGGCTTTTTACTTCCTCGGTAAAGTTGAAATCTCCAGCGGCCTGTTGTGCACGGGAAGTCGCCTGTTGCAGCGCCGTCTCCAAATCCAACTCGGGATAGGACTCCGCCATTTTCTGAACCGCCTGCTCAGCACCTTCCTGCACCTCCTGCAGGCTGTCCTGGGCATCCGCCAGTTGCTTGATCTCGCGTTCGCACTGGCTCTCGCGCAGTTTGAGTGCGCCCGCCTCCTCTCCCAGGCTGCGCGCCGCATTTTCCTGTTCGGCGTACTGCGTTTTTAGTGCTTCCAGTTGTTCTTCCAATTGTTGGAAATCGCTCAAATCCAGTCGCTCCAGTGCAGACTCCGCCTGGCCAATTTGCCGGTGCAGGTCGAGCATCGCCTGGATCAGTTCCGCGCATCGAACCGGTTTGATGGCATCCACCAATTCGAAGATGCGCGCTACGCGCTGAAAGTCCTGTTCCGCGCTGGCGAAATCCTGCTCCAACTGCTCGCACTCGCGCTCTTTCGCGCGCAGGGCCCGCTCCCGCGCCGCCTGGCCGAACACCAACTCGCTGTCGTCCAGGTCACAGCGCCACATGCTGTAGTTGCCGGAGCCGAGCCCTTCCGGCGTGACGCCGCGCGCCGTGCCGCGCAGGGTTTCAGCGTCCGCCACGCGCAACACGCTGCCGTAGGAAGCCTTGAGATAGTGCTCGGCGGTTTTGTGACTGAAGTCCATCACCTCCATGATGGAATCCTTCGGCAGGGACAAACGCTCGGCGTCGCGCCGGGCCTTGTGCCCCTGAATAACGCGGGCTCGGTTGCGTCGGGCATCGGGCAGCGAGCGCACGATGCGAATGGCCTCGGCCTCGAACTCCGGCTCCACGATCAGCGAATAGCGCGCGCCGCCGATATAACCCTCGATGGCCATCTGCCATTCTGCGTCGAGAATCTCCACATAGTCGCACAGCACCCGGGGGTCTGCTTGCGGACAGGCCTTGGCAATAGCCGCCAGGGCGGCTTCCACATAGTGGGGATAACTCACTTTGCGGCTTTCCAGCAACTGGACTTCTTTCTGCTTCTGGCGGAGGCGATTGCCCACGTCCTGACGCTTGCGATCCCGGGTCGATAGCTGCCGCGCAATCTGGTCGCGCAGACTGATGCCGCTATCACCTCGTTCTTGACTGTGCAGGCTGTCCGCCCAGCGGCGGTGCCGGCCTTCGGCGGCCAGAATCCGGTCCAGATCCTGTTCCAGCTGCTCCATACCCACCCAGTCCCTGGCAAGCAGGCGGGTCAGGTCAATCTCCACCTGGTGTTCGGCGGCGGTGATATCCTTCGCTTGCCGACGAAAATCGCGGCTGTCCAAAGCGGGAATCTCCACTCCCAGCGAACAGTCGGCGAGCTTACCGATCAAAGTGCGGGTGGCTTCCTGATTGCGCTCAAGCTGCTGATGCTGTTCCAGCAAGGGACGCGCTTTTTCGCCCAGCTCGCGGGTGCAGGTCGCAACCGTTTGTTCAAGCTGGTCTTTGTCCTTGAGAGCGCCGATACCCTGGCGCTGAGCTTCCAGAGCCACCCGGTCATCGTGTATCTGGCCTCGGCGCTGCTCGCACAGGCGCAGTCGCTCTTCATTCTCGGCCATGGCCTCGCGGATATTCTGCTGCTCGCTCTTGGCGGCGGAGTAGGTCTTCTGGTTGACCTGCAATCGGCGGCTGGCCTCGGTAAATTGCGTCAACCCACGCTCTACCCAAGTGTCCACATAGTGCCGGGACTGATCCTTGGCCTGGGCCAGAGTGTCTATGGCCGTGCGGATGGCTCGGGTGTCGGACTCCATCTGGTGGATGGTTTTCATCAGCTCCGAAACATTGCGGATGGCGTCGCCCAGATCCTTGGGTTCCAGAATTTCCCGCGCGACGAATTCGGTGATGCTCTTGACCGGTTTGTAGGCCATGAAATTGGCGAAGGTGCGGGCGGCATGCTTGGCCTCCCGGTCGGATACGGCATCGCGGCGGCCGCGCAGGGCGCCGTAGAGGCGGCGTAGATAGGCGCCCTTCTTGTCATAGACTTCCACGGCCTTGCTGCCGAATTCCTTTTTCAGCAAGGTCGCTATATCCGTGGTGGATACCACATGCTTGCCATCGGCCTGGGTCTTGACGAAATGGGACAGGCTCAACTGCTCGCCCGGAATCACCACAAAAAACAACTCATCCTGGCGCGCCTGGGCCTGACTGCCCGCCTTGTCCAGATGCGCGCGCACGCACATGACGACAGTAAAGGCCTCGCCGCTTTCGCCATTGGTGGGATGAAAAATGCCGGCGACGTAACCGTCAGTCGCCCAGGGCCGGGCATAGCTACCGTCATCACAGCCGAGGACATAGGAGGCCAGAGTGCGCACCTGTTTGCCGCCGCGACCCTTCTGGGTGGTTTCGTCCTGGCCGGGGTTGTAGTTGAACAGATTCTCGTGGGCGGCGGTCATCAGCGTCTGAATGGCGTCCGCCGCCGTGGTCTTGCCGGAGCCATTGCCACCGGAGAACAGGTTGATGGGGCCGAAGTCGAATTCCAGTTGTGGAATATTGCCCCAGTTAACGAAAATGCCGCGTTTCAGAAACATCAGTTATGGCCCTCGGCATCTTCTTCATCCCCACCTTCGTCCGCTCCCGCAAACAGGGTGCTGGCCGGGATGGTGTTGTCGGTCATTGCGTTCTCATCAGGCACTGATTGTTCGTCCAAAGTGGGAGCAGCCTGATCACCCGTCAGGGTCGTCAGCACATCGTCGCCGACAAAGCTGGTGATCGAGGGCCGAATGCTCAACCAACTTTCGTCGCTGTCGAATTCGTCCTCATTGTTGAACTGGATCAGGCGCAGCTGACGCAGCCGACGGAACAATTGACGGCGCTCCACCTGGCCTTCCGGCAGGGAGCGTTTGAGCAGGTTGTTCATGGCGATGGCCAGACCTTCGAGGGAGAGCAGCGCGCAGCCCTTTTCATCCACCTGGCCCTCGCGCAGGCTTTTCTCGTATTCCGTGCGCAGCACCAGTATCACCGCCACTTCCTGCTGGCTGGGCCTGGCGCGAAAGCCGCTGTTGAAGGGGCTGTCGTCCTGATCGGCCATGCCAGGCACGGCGGCACCAGGCGGAAAAATGCGCACAAACATGAACTGGCGATCGTGCTGAATGCGCACGCCAATGACCGCAAGATAATCCTCGATCAGGGGAGCACACTGGAGATAGCGGTCGTAGAGCGCGGCTTCGGTCTGGCTTTCATCGCGGCAGATGACGCCGTAATCCAGCAGGCGGATGAGCACCTCGGAAAATTCGTCGCGGTCCAGGCCGCTGCTTTTCAAATGTTCGGCCAAGTGTTCCGCCAAAAAGGTTTCGATCATGGGGTTTCTTTCAACTCTATAAGGAATTCATCCAGTTCCCGGTAATAATCCGCACTGATGCGGTGGCCCGTGGGCTCCACCGTAAACTGATAGTCGCTGCTCAGGTTGTTGACCGCGCCTACTTCGATCACGTGAGCCATGGCGAGCAGATCGCCCGCGCTGTCCACGGGCAGGTTTCGGCTGGAGACTTTTTTGCCGGAGCGCAGGGCGCGGAAAGCGTAGTCGCGCAAGCTTTTATTGTCCGTGGCGAAGGCCTGATCCAGCATCTGGGCGACCAGCAGGTCCCGCTGGGCTTCCGGATCCAGGGGCGGCTGTTCGCCCACGGCGGTCTGCACCGCTCGCGCCTGCCGGCGCTCCTGTATCTTGACGTGACCCGGGTCGATCAACTGGAGCTTCATGGTCGCCATTTGATCGGCGGCGGCCGCCAGGCGCCGATCTCCCTCTGCCTCCGGCAATTGGCTCAGAGTCTGGCACACGGCGACCAGATCATTATTGCCCTGGCTGCTCAGGTAGCTCAACTGGCGGATGATGATATCCGCCCGCTTGGTAAAGCTATGCAGCGCCCGGCGCAGGGCCGGCAGCATGATCTCGGCGGCATTGCTCATACGCCGTTCTATGGTATCGAGAATGGTCCAGAGCACCGACTGGCCGGGCTGTGCCAGTTCCGGAATCTGCCGCCGCAGTTGCAACTCAATCTGCTGCTTGAACTCCTTTTTCTGCCGGCGAATGCGGGTGACCGCCTTGTTGATCTGGTCCCGGTGCTTTTCCACGCTGTCCGCCGACAGGCGCACGGATACATCCGGCTGGAAGCGCTTCTCCATGAATTCGAAGAACTGGTCCGTGGCCTGCTGCACCAGTTGTTGCGACTCCACCTCCCTCACCAGTTGCCGCTTGCGCTCTTCCAGCTCGGAAATCACGTCGGTGAAGTCCGTCACTATGCGCTCGGAATATTCAAACGCATCGAGCAGGTCGTGCACCTCCCCGCGATTCAGGAAAGCCTCGAGCGCATTCAGAGTATTGCGGGTATTGCGATGGCGTGTGCGGATCTGGGCACTGTCCGACTCCACCAGGGGCTGGGTAAACAGCCGGCCCATACGGGTAAAGGGGTAGGTAGACTGCAAGGTGGCACCATCCACCTGCTTTTCCAACCATCCACAGTCCAGCAACTGCTTGAGAATCCAGTTGGCCTGCTCACGGCTGGATTTGAAGCGCTGCTGGCTGTCCTCGTCATCCCCGGTTTCCACTGTGGCTTCCAGGACGGGAGCCCGCACCAGGGCCTCCTCCAGTATCTCCACCACCTGGTCGCGGGAAAGGGAATGGCCGTAATCGGCATTGGAGCCATAGAGCCGCTGATACAGGAGACACAGGCACTGCACCACCTGCTCACGGTACTTGCTGGTGAGAGGCTTGAAGAAGTCCTGGCGCTCGCGGGAGAAAAACATAGATACATGTACGGACACTATCGGTGGGACTGCTGGCTTTCCATATAGCTACGCAGCAACTTGTTGATGCGGGTTTGGTAGCCTTGTCCTTGAGACTTAAACCAGGTCAATACATCCGCATCCAGGCGCAAGGTTACCGGCTGCTTCGGTGGTACATGAATCTCGGCATTGCGGAAGAAGGCATCATCCAGCTCGGGGATATCACTGGTATCAATGTCTTTATCTTCCATTTCAGCCAGTCGCTTCCAGTCAGTTTTGGAGACTTTGTTCATAAAGGCGCACCTCGTGTTTGGTCGCTTTTCGGGCGGAGATAATGCGGATCACAT
Source organism: uncultured Cellvibrionaceae bacterium (assembly GCA_964515945.1). Lineage (GTDB taxonomy): Bacteria > Pseudomonadota > Gammaproteobacteria > Pseudomonadales > Cellvibrionaceae > CAYQQJ01. The sequence goes on along the minus strand of CAZEWY010000093.1, from coordinate 6,521 downwards.
CGGCCTGTCGCTCGGTGTAGACCACTACGCCAATCAGGGCGTGTATCCAGCCAATCGCTATCCAGCGTTCCTCGCCGTAGTCTTCCCTGTCGTCCAACATCGTCAGCATGGGGTGATTGAAGATATCGGCCACATCGGCGAAGTCGATGCCATGCTTGCGGATATTGGCCGCGTTTTTGGCTTCATCCCATCCGAAGCGCATGACCACTCCTGTATTGACATTTGTACATACAGTGTAGCGTCCTTTCTCCCGTTAGTCACGCTCTTCCGGATTCGTCACCCAAGGCAGCCATCAATCCTATTACTTCTCCAGGTAAAACCGATCCAGATAATCGTACCGGGCTCGCAGTTTTTCAGTGGACTGGACGCGGGTATCGGCATCTATCACCAGCCGTTTGCCGCTGGAGAACTTCGGCCATTCCGGTAGGCCCTTTCCATTGGGGTTGCCGGTCTTGATGAAGTTGGCGAAATAGCTCTGCATCACCCGCGATACTTCGTAATCCTCAGGCGTCCAGGCGTAAACGTTGTTCAAGTCGAGGTTGCCCAGGGCGTATTCGATTTCCGCCGAATGGACCGCGCCCTGAGATTGGGGCTGTTCACCCGTTCGCATTGGCGGCCGCGGGTGAGCGTACAGGTAATAGTAGGTCGGTTGACCACCAGTTTTGGTAGCCAGGTCCATCCATTTCCAGGTGCCGTAACTGATAAAGCGATCGCTGGCCAGATGCCGGGCGGCCTCCATCACTTCAGCTGCATTGGACGCCGGGTAGAGCTTGAAAATGGCATCGGCATCTTCCGGATAGACGCGCTTCAGGGCCTTGCGGTAGTTTTCAACTGTTGGCTCGCTTTGACCGAGAATGGCCTCATGGGACATTTCAGCGGAATTCACCCCCGCCAGCAGCGGTACATGGGCCTGTTCGCCCCGGGCATAAATCTCGGCGGGATCTTTCGGTAGAAAGTAACCGTCCACCGTAGGGCGGAAGAAGATGGCCTTGGCCTCGGCGGTAGCTTTCAACAGATCTTCCGCGGACATTTTGCGCATGGCTGCAAGTGAGGGCTTACTGCCAACTCCAAGTTTTGCTGCCAGCTCAACACCTCTCGCCTCGGCTTCGGCCAGCGGAATGGCCGGGATGGGCGCGCCTATAATGGAACCGCTCTCGCCAATGGCGCCGGCAATCAGACCTTTCGACAAGGGTGACGCCATATGGGCGCTGACCGAGATGGAGCCTGCCGATTCACCGGCGATGGTCACCCGTTGCGGATCACCACCAAAGGCCGAGATATTCTCCTGTACCCAGGCGAGCGCCACCTGCTGGTCAAGTAAACCGTAGTTCCCCGAGGCCTTGTGAGGCGACTCTTCGGTGAGCGCCGGATGGGCAAAAAAACCGAAGATTCCCAGACGATAATTGACTGTGACGGCCACGATACCCTTACTGGCCATGCTGGCACCGTCGTAGCGGCCTTCGGAGCCATCCCCAGCGGCAAAGCCGCCGCCATAGAAATAGACCAGCACCGGCAGTTTCGCGTCAGCCGACTTCGCCGGCGTCCATACATTGAGATAGAGACTGTCCTCGCTGATGCCATCCGACCTGAAGTTCATGTCCCCATAGAGGGGTAATTGCATGGTCCGCGGCCCGAATTTGTCCGCCTTGCGCACACCCTCCCAATCCGCCACTGGCTGCGGCGCCTTCCAGCGGAGATCCCCCACCGGAGGCGCCGCGAAGGGAATGCCCTTGAAGATGCGGAGGCCGGAATCCTTGTCGTAAATGCCTTCGAGAATGCCGTTTGAAATCGTGACCTGCTCCTGGGCAAAAGCAGTGGTGGCGAAGATGGCTAGAAGGAACAAAACCCGCTTAAAGGAGGTGCGGCAAACTGTTTGCGTCATGGGGAAACCTGTGTGTCGGGATTGTTATTTTGCCGGCATGGTCAGAGCCTGACCATGGTCCGGCTTTGGCGTGGATCGCTCAAGTATAAGCAATGCCCGCCGGTTGAGCCAAGATCGGCGGCGCCTTTTTGGAATCCACCTACAGGAAACCTGATCCCAATGACGCCTCAAATAAGATGAAGCGGTACTTGGAGTTCCAAATGCTTCACGCTACACTAAAGCCAGCTCATTGGATGGGCACTAAGGACAACAAAGAGCCGAATCATGCAGTTCAATTTTGAATGGGACCCAATCAAAGCTCGCCGTAATGCCGACAAACACGGCGTGACCTTCGAGCAAGCATCCGAGGTTTTTGAAGACCCAATGGCTCTAACTCTCTTCGACGAAGAGAGTTCCAGTAGCGACGAAGACCGCTGGATTACCTTAGGGCAGGTTCGCGAGCGGCACTATCTGGTAGTGATACACACCTACCGCAACCAGCGAGATCACAATATAGTGATTCGACTGATTTCAGCCAGACCCGCCACCAAACATGAGATTAAGCAGTATGAAGGGTGAATACCATGCGTGATGAATACGATTTTTCCAAAGGCGAGCGCGGTAAGTTCTATAACCCGAAGGCCACCATGAACTTACCCGTATATCTTGATGCGGATGTCCTGAATTATTTTTCAGACAAAGCCAAAGCCAAGGGTGTCGAGCTCAATCAGATGGTCAACGATCTGCTCAAAAAAGATATCGCGTTGATTGAACAAATCAAGTGATCGGTGCGGCTTTGCCGTGCGAAGTTCCGCCCAGAAATAACCGCTGGTAACTGACACCAAATAACCAGTCAAACATATTTATCACCCGTACTTAAGAGCTTGCGGCTCATAGCCCCCCTCACTTGCAAAGCTCTTCAACATAATCCATATTGATCAGACTCCTGTAATCAAAGTCGTCAATATGGGTCAGGTTCTCATTCATTTTCTTCAGTAGCTTGACCGCCATGTCGTGTTCTTCAGCCGTAAAATTCGCGGTCAGGTGCTTCTCTCGCGCCAGTGCTATTTTGATAATTTCGTCATGTAGCGCTATACCCTTCTGGGTCAGGGACACCAGACGTTTTCGGCTGTCCTGGGCGTCGGCATAGATGTTCACCAGGTCTCTCGACACGAGCGTTTTCAAACTGCGGCTGGCGGCACCTTTATCCAGATGAATAGCCGCGCAAATCTGATTGGCGGTGACCACCTTTTCGATTGAAATCACCGACAACATACGCCACTCGATAACACCTATGCCAAATAGCCGCAGGTATATGCGCGAGGCGCCCCGGGAATACTGGTTGGCAATATTGATCAGATAGAAGGGAATGTAGTTCTTGCGGTTAAGAAGCTTGGGCTTTTTGTTGTTATTTGGCCGTTTCGACATAAATTTTTCCCGCTCAGACACGAAGGGCTACCCGACCAATGGTATCACGCCCGTCGAATTTGGCCGACACATCAACCTAACGCTGGCCATCCCCACCTTTGGCGATAACGCTCGCGGCCAGGCGCCTCATGCCCCTGCTTGAATAAATGCTGATTGATACAAGGGCGTAATGCCAATGCCACCGCCGATCAGCACCGTTGCCCCCGCTCTAGTTAAGCACAAAATTGTTGCGCGGCGCCGCGATTTCCAGCTCGGTGCCGACACGCAGTTGTTCATGCATAAAAGCCGAACCACCGCGGCTATTGAGATCCCGCTTCACGCCAATGCGGTACACCCGCGGCGTCTCCTCGGCGTCCAGCAGCGAATACTAACGCTCCAGACCATTGGGCAGCTTCAGGCTAATATGCGCCCCCGCCTCCGCAAGCGGCAGCGCCCCGTCTTCAAGGGGAGCAAACTCGTAAACATTGATGTCGCGCGCCCCATAGCTTATAGCCGTCAGGCGCACCTTCAGGCTCACGGGGGTTGCTGTACTGACTGGCATACGGTCAAGCGAAATCTCCTTACCAACTACAGATATGGCAAATGCGGCTCAGGTGTGAAATCCGCTATGCATGGATAAACTGTACACCTGCTTGCTTGATATATCAACTATATATTTTGACATGGATATGACTTTGGGTGTTGCAGCCAGGATCGGGTGGGCGGGATTAAGGGCTGCGGTTTGACGGTTGCTTTTAGACGGAGGAGAGTGGTTTCATGGGTCTAACTCACTGAAAATATTATATTTATTGCTCAGAGAGGCTATTGGAAGCTGCGGGATTATATTTATGCGTGGATATAACCCCAGTATATTTCAACGCCAAGCGACACAAGCCATTGATTTTGCGTTGAAAAGCGGTAGTATCGGGAGACCACGAAGCGTGGATATGTTTATGCGGCCTATATCTATGTCTACGCGGAGATTTGCACAAACTGTTATGTGGGAGGAATATGGATGAGTCCTACAGTATTCAGAGAAAAAGGATATCGCTTCTTTTTCTTTTCAAGGGAAGAGTCTCGCATGCATGTCCATGTCGTCTCAGGGCATGGGGAAGCCAAGCTCTGGCTTGAACCAGATCTTGAACTTGCCAAAAATTATGGCTTTAACCGGCAGCAATTGAAAGAAATCGAATCACTGGTGGAGGATCACCGAGATGAGCTTGTCAGCGCTTGGAAACAGCACTTCAGCAGTTGAGGTGACAAATATCTCCGCTCATGGTGTATGGCTTTTGGCACATGATCGCGAGTTTTTTATGCCGTACACCAGTTTTCCTTGGTTCAAGGAACAGTCAGTCAGCGCGATTTTGAATGTTGAGGAGCAGTCTCCGGGCCATTTCTATTGGCCTGAGCTTGATGTAGACCTCACTGAAGAAATTATTGAGCACCCCGAGAGATTTCCAAACGTAGCTCGCGGCAGATAACAACGCTCAAGTAGGTTCCGGCCTGACGGCCGATCATCCACCGGACGTCCCTGTTCGGGCCGCATATAGTGCTTTGTGCGCCACTGTTAGGGTGGGTATCTTATTAAGCTTAATTAAGCTCTTCGTAGTTTAAGAATGCTCGCCGCAAATAGGCGCTGAAACTGCATTCAATGTGGCAATATTTAGATTCATCGAAGGCAGCAAAACCATACCTCCAGCCATGGGCAGAAAAGGCATCTGCCTCTGATAGTGTGAAAAAGGGGAAAGATTTATTTAATAGATAGACTGATTGACTAGATCAGATGCCATTGGTATAGAATATTGGCCAAATGATGCTGGTTAAAATAATTCTGTCCACTTTTACCGTTTGTATTGAGTTCATAAATATTAAAACAAGGTACTGGAGTGCCCTGCATGTATCGATAGCCACAAGAAAGCCAGGACAGTCAATCGGCCACAAATAAAAATGAAAATATACGGCGCTCCAATATGAAACTAACTGCGTTAATTCTAGTATTATCAGTATCCGCACATGCACAATCTGAATGCGTGATACTTCTTCATGGCCTGGCGCGGTCGGACAGTTCCATGAGTGAACTGGAAGCCAAGCTGGCGAAGGAAAACTATTTTGTTGTCAATATGGAGTACCCATCTAGGGAGCACGATATTGAGACTCTGGCGGAGAAGGCCATTATTCCGGCGCTGGCGAAGTGCCCGGTTGAGGAGAAGGTTAATTTCGTTACGCACTCGTTGGGCGGCATACTTGTTCGGCAATACTTGAGCAAGAAGGAAATCCCGCGACTAAACCGGGTTGTCATGCTGGGGCCGCCGAATCAGGGTAGCGAAGTCGTGGACAAGATGGGACAAGTTCCCGGCTTTCACTTCATAAATGGTGATGCGGGCATGCAGCTTGGGACCGGCGAGTTAAGCGTGCCCAACCAGCTTGGCAAGGCGAAGTTTGACGTCGGGATTATTGCAGGGACTCGAAGTGTCAACCTGATCCTTTCTTCGCTTATTCCCAGTACCGATGACGGCAAGGTTTCTGTTGAGCGGACCAAGCTGGAAGGCATGAGCGATCATATTGAAATGCCGGTGACCCATACATTTATGATGAAAAACAACAAAGTTATCACTCAGGTCCTGCATTATCTGAAACATGGCAGCTTTGAGCGAGAAGACAATCCCAAGCCTCAGGATGAATCAGTACCTGTGATGGCGAATCAGGTTGACTAAGGCTTCCTCCGCACAGATCCTTTCTCTGAAAAGCGGTCGTTCCCGGAAAATAATGCCGCCCCCTTTTCCATCAAAGAGATCAAAACTTGGACATTCAGATTCGTGACGAGAATGACGGTGATGTAGAAAAAATCCATGGAGTTACCGAGTTGGCTTTTCGGAATGCTCCACATACCGCCCACACTGAGCAGTTTATCGTGAACGCTCTTCGCCGTGCCGGTGCGCTAGTGATATCTCAGGTTGCCACGTCAAATGACGAGGTGATTGGTCATGTGACCATATCCCCAGTCCGTATATCTGATGGTTCTGCCGACTGGTTTGGGCTCGGCCCTATCTCCGTACTGCCGGAGTATCAGGGAGAAGGAATTGGCTCTAAGCTTATGGAGTCTGCCCTTGCTGATCTGCAAAAAAGGGGAGCAGCAGGCTGTGTGCTACTTGGAGACTCTGGCTACTATGGACGCTTTGGCTTCGAGGCTGTCGATGGGCTGGTTCTTCCGGGCGTTCCTGAGGAGTATTTCCAGGCATTGTCGTTTGATGGC
>CAZEWY010000092.1:0-12918 GCA_964515945.1 uncultured Cellvibrionaceae bacterium | reverse complement strand
ACTCAATCGCGCGCCTTGCCAGCAACAATTCCTGTAAGCCAGAGACCGCAGGGACCTGATCAGAGGTTCCCCCAGTCCCATGCACACCAAACAGGGCGGCAAACTGGCGGTAGTTTGCCAAAAGCGCCGAGTTCTTGCCAGGGTTGATTGGGTGCGTGAAAGTCGCTGCCGCAGGACGCCAGCAACCCGAACTTGGTGGCGACGCGGGCAAGGGTATCGGTCACCTGGGCGGTCTGCTGACCGGCAATCACCTCCATGGCCTCGCCTCCCGCCTCGCGAAAATCCGCCACCAGCGCATGAAGCTTACTGCGCGTCATCTTGTATTTGGCGGGGTGCGCCAGAACGGCGATGCCCCCGGCCGCCCTGATCCAGCCGACAACCTGCTCGAATTCCGGCCAGCCGTGCCGGACATCGCCGATCTTGCCGGCACCCAGGTAGCGCTTGAAGGCGGTATTCATGGAATCCACATGTCCCTGTTCCACCAGGAAACGCGCAAAATGGGGCCGCCCGAGAGAAGCTTCGCCGGCAAAACGCCGGGCTCCGTCCAGTGCGCCGGAAAACCCAAGCTTTTCCAACCGCGCGGCAATCTCCTGGGCGCGGGAGCTGCGCTCCTGCTGCTGGAGCGCCACGGCTTCGGCAATGGCTGTCGCGGAGGGGTCCAGATTCAGCCCGACGATATGAATACCCTGCCTGGCCCATTGGCTGGACAACTCGATACCGCAGATCAGGGTCATGCCCAATTCATCGGCGGATTTGCGAGCGAGTTCATAACCCTGGAGTGTATCGTGGTCGGTAAGGGCGAGAACATCCACTTGTTGTGCTTTAGCCCTCGACACCAGCTCGTCAGGCCGTAAAATACCATCCGACGCATTGCTGTGGCAGTGTAAATCGTAAACCGCACCCATTTCAGGATGCCCCGACTTTGAGCTGTAGTATGACCGAAGCTGCAAACAAATCTGCAAACAGGCCCCAACGGAAAGAGAACGTCTTCCTCAATCTGGTGCTGAACATCATCATACCGACTGTCATCCTGGTAAAATTTAGCGGTGAAGAACACCTGGGCCCGCAGATGGGGATTGTTGTGGCGCTGGCGTTTCCGATCTTGTATGGTTTCTACGATTTTCTCCTCGCCCGCAAGGTCAATTTCTTCTCGGTGCTCGGCGTCATCTCCATCATGCTCACCGGCGGCATCAGCCTGCTCGAGCTGGACCCGAAATATATTGCCATCAAAGAGGCCTCCATACCCGCACTCTTCGGTCTGGCAACGTTGATTTCGCTGAAAACCCCTTATCCAGTGGTCAAAACCTTTCTGTACAATGACAAGATCATGCAGGTCGACCGCGTCAGCGAGGCATTGCGCGACAGGCACAATGAAGGCAACTTCGAGAAAACACTAACACGTGCATCCTACCTGATAGCCGGTTCTTTTTTCCTGTCCTCAGCCTTAAACTATATACTTGCGGAGATTATACTGGTGAGCCCGCCGGGCACCGAGGCCTATAATGCGCAACTCGGCAAAATGACGGCACTGAGTCTGCCGGTAATCAGTATTCCGGCCATGCTGGTGCTATTCGGCGCATTGTACTACCTGTTTCGCAGCATTACGCGACTGACCCAGTTATCCTTGGAAGATATTTTTGTCGACCAGAATGCCCAGAAGCCTTAAGGGCTCTTAAACTCTCCATACACTAACAAGACCGTCACTTATGCTTTACGCCATAATCAGCGAAGATGTTACCAACAGTCTACCTTTGCGCCAGCCTGCCCGCCCGGCGCATGTCGCTCGTCTGAATGACCTGCGGGATGCCGGCCGCTTGGTGCTGGCAGGGCCCTGCCCCGCCATAGATACGGAAGACCCCGGAGACGCGGGTTTCAGCGGCAGTCTGATTGTGGCGGAATTTTCGTCGCTGGAGGAAGCCAGGGCCTGGGCCGATGCCGACCCTTATGTCGATGCCGGTGTCTATAGCCGCGTCACTGTAAAACCTTTCAAGAAGGTTCTGCCCTGATTCCGTGACCATTGGACATAGCTCGTAACACAGACCGTAAACATAGCCTGCTACCGGCAGCGACACTAAACCAACACCAAACAGATCCCTTTCGGGGAGCTGAATGACAGCACAAGGCTGCTGTGAATTGCCATGAGGACAAGCACTTTGAAAAAGATCACCGCTCTCACCGCCGGCCTGATACTTGCCATTGCCACCACGGGCATTATGGCTGCCGAAACGGCCTACGTTTCCGATGTGCTTCACGTACCGGTGCGCAGCGGTGCCGGCACCCAGTTCCGCATTGTTCATGCCGGCCTGCCCAGCGGCACCCGTGTGCAGGTAGTGGAGGTAGACGGAGACTGGTCACTGATAACCACCGATACCGGCGTCGAAGGCTGGACCCGCAATCAATATCTGGTGAGCCAGCCGACAGCCCGCATTCAGCTGGCGCAACTGGAACAGCGTCACGCCCGTGTTCAGCAGCAGAACGACAGCCTGAGCACACAGGTCAAGGAGCTTCAGCAGGAAAATGCACAGCTACAGGCACAACTGCGACAATTGCAACAAAAAGCGGGCGAGGCCACCGAGGAACTGAGCGAGATCAAGGCTCTTTCGGCGGATGCCATAAGCCTCAACCGCCGTCACCAGGAACTGCTGGAACAGCACCAGATTCTGCAAACCGATGTCGATATGTTGCGCGCAAAAAACGACCGGCTGGAAAGCGACCAAACCATCAACCAATGGATCTACGGTGCCGCGTTGGTATTATTGGGAGTCATCCTTAGCATCATCATTCCGGCCCTGAAACCCAAAAAACGTTCAGATTGGGGCTAATTCTGGAGCCGGTAAGGAATAACATGAATAACATCCATCGCTTCTTCATTGGCCTGGCCTTGTTCCTGAGCCTTGCCACCCAGGCAGCCGATACGCAAACCCAGGCAACACACCGGGTGGAGCTAAAGACAGATCTGGGCATCATGGTCGCGGAGCTTTACGGCAAGCAGGCGCCACACACGGTCGAGAATTTTCTGTCCCTGGTCGAGGAAGGCTTTTACAACGGCGTCATCTTCCACCGCGTCATCCCCGGGTTTGTCGCCCAGGCAGGGGGCTATACCTTCGATTTCCAGCACAAGCCAAGCCGGCCATCAGTTATCAACGAATCGGCCAATGGTCTCAAGAACAGCCAAGGAACTCTGGCCATGGCCAGAACCAGCGACCCCGACAGTGCCTCCACCCAGTTCTATATCAATCTGCGCGATAATCCGTCCCTCAACGCGGCAGCCGACAAGCCGGGATATACGGTATTTGGCAAGCTTATCAAGGGTTTTGAGGTGGCTGAAAAAATCGCCCTGGAACCCCGCGGTCAATACCGGGCATTTCCCCAGGCTCCCAATGTTCCGGTGCGTATTCTGGAAGCCAGGGTAATTCAGGCTGACGAGACAGAGCCGGCGCGGACGCCGCAATGACGCCAGACACGAACGCCATAGCACTCAGCGTCAACCTCAACAAGATCGCCCTGATCCGCAACTCCCGGGAAGGCAACTACCCCGACGTCCTCGAGTTCGGCCGCCTGTGTCTGCAAACCGGCGCTCAGGGGCTGACTGTTCACCCGCGGCCGGATCAGCGTCATATCCGCGCCAGCGATGTGCCGGAACTGGCGGCACTGGTCCGGGAATTTCCCGGCACCGAATACAATATCGAAGGCAATCCTTTTGCCGGCGCCCAAGGCAGCTATCCCGGCCTGCTGGCGCTGGTGGAAGCCACGCGCCCGGACCAGTGCACACTGGTGCCGGACACAGACTCTCAGCTGACCTCCGACCACGGTTTTGACCTCACCCAAAGCGGCGAACAACTCGCGCCCATCATCAAACAGTTACACCGCTGGGGTGTGCGGGTCAGCCTCTTTATGGATCCGGATCCGCAACAGATTCGCCTCGCCAAAACCCTGGGCGCCGACCGCATCGAACTCTATACCGGTCCCTATGCCCTGGCTTACTCCAGGGATCCTGACCAGGCAGACGGTCTTTTTCAAAAATACGCCGCCGCCGCGCGCGTGGCCGGGGAAATCGGCCTGGGCGTCAATGCCGGTCACGATCTCAATCTGGACAATATGGGCCAGTTCAAGGACTTGCCCTATTTGCGTGAAGTCTCCATTGGCCACGCGCTAACGGTGGATGCCCTGAAAATGGGATTTGCGCCAGCGGTCGAGGCCTATCTGGCAATATGCCGCGCTCCGACATGACGACGGGTAAGCACGATAAAATGCCCTCCGGGACCTCAGCCAGCGGCGACAGCCCCGAATATCTCGCCCGCAAGCAGTTCTTCCAGCGGATGCTCACGGTCTACGGCCGCAATCCCGTATCCGAGGCCCTACTCAGCAAGGACGTCAAACCCTACCGGCTGCATCTGGCCGAGAGCAACAAACCCGCCCCGATTCTTCAGGAGATTGAACGCCGGGCCCGCGAGAAAGGCGCCGATGTGCAGTACCACAGCCGCGACGCCCTCGCCCGCATCTCAAAAAATGCGCGCCAGGATCAGGGCGTGGCCCTGGATGTGGAGTGTGAAGGCTTTGCCGCTGCTGCTGACTTTATCCACAGTGCTCCTGAACGTTACGAATTATTGGCACTGGACAGAATCACCAATCCGCAGAACCTGGGCATGATCATACGCTCGGTCTGCGCCTCACCCATGACCGGCCTGCTGCTGCCGGACAAAGGCTGCGCCAAACTCGACTCTCTGGTCATCAAGGCCAGCGCCGGCACCCTGTTCAAGGCGCGGATTCTGCGCTGCAAAAGTCTGGCGGACTGCCTGAGGGATTTCAGAAGCATCGGCGCCGATATTTACGGGCTGGATGCACGGGGGGAAAGCCGCCTGCAAGATCTGCGAACGCCCGGCACCCGCATCTTCGTCATGGGCAACGAAACCGACGGCCTCTCCCCCGCCGTCGCCGCGGCCTGCAATCGCACCATCGCCATTCCCATGCAGAACGGTGTCGAATCCCTCAACGTCAGCATAGCCGCCAGTTTAATTGCGTTCCGAACGTTAATTTAGGGAAACGGAGACAGCCTGCCCTACAAACTGCTGGTAATGTGCGGGTTCTCTCTGCGCAAACGTTTTTCGGTCTTCAAATCCGTATAGGTACTGATGAAGTCCCGCATGCGTGGCTGTATTTCAGCGCGGAAACGACTACCGCTGAACACCCCGTAGTGCCCCACACCTGGCTGTATGTAATCGCGCTGCATGTCCTGGGGAATGTTTTGGCAAAGGTCATGGGCGGCCTGTGTCTGTCCGACGCCCGAGATATCGTCCTTTTCTCCCTCAATGGTCATAAGCGCAACTCTGGTGATTTTCTCCGGCTTAACCAACCGGCCACGGTGTTTGAAAATACCTTTGGGAAGTTTGAATTCCTGAAACACGTCGCGGATACATTGCAGGTAAAACTCTTCGGTCAAGTCCATGACCGATAGATACTCGTTGTAGAACTCCCGGTGCCGTTGCACGCTGTCACAGTCCCCCTGAACCAGGTGACTGAAGTAATCCTGGTGGGCTTCTATATGGCGCTCCTGATTCATGGTGATAAAGCCGCTGAGCTGCAGGAAGCCGGGGTAGACGCGGCGAAAAACGCCCTTGTTCGGCCAGGGGACAGTATAAATGACATTGTCCTTGAACCAGCCGAGCGGACGTTCCGTTGCCAGTTTGTTGGGCACGGTTGGCGAGAGCCGGGCATCTATGGGGGATCCCATCAGGGTCATGGTCGCCGGCAAGTCCGGATGGCCGTCCTCGGACATGACAGCCGCCGCTGATAATATCAGTGGACCCGGCTGGCAAACACCGACAACATGCGCGCCGGGACCCAGCACGGCAAGCATATCGATGACGTAGTCGATAAAGTCATTCATATCGAACTTGCCCAGGGCGATGGGAACTTCCCGCGCGTCTGCCCAGTCGCTCACAAAAACTTCATGGTCCGGCAGAAACGTCTCGACTGTGCGGCGCAGCAAAGTCGCGTAATGGCCTGACAGAGGTGCTATCAGCAACACACGGGGATGCGGCCCGGTCGCCCCGGCCTTTTCCAAAGCTTTGCGGTCCCGCTCGAAATGTATCAGACGACCGAAGGGCTTTTGCCAGATCACGCGGTCGCGAACCGGCACCGGACAATTGTTCACCAGGGTCTCTTCCAGGCGCCATTCGGGCTTGCCGTAACGGCGCGTCATGGCTTCGAAAACATCGCACATTGCCGCTACTCCGCGGCCTGCGAGGGTATAGGAGGCAGGATTATAGGGTGAGCGAAACAGCCGTTTGTTGAAGCAGGCGATTTCCCGGAACGGTTTCACAGCGGCGTAATTGAGCTCATACGCGTGATACAGCATGGTTCCCTCCCGATCGAAGTGGGGAGCCTCGACCGGTGCCGGAACTGTACCGAGACACCGGGAGGCAATCGGATAAGAGTGGCCATCAAGGGATGGCTGCCACTCGAACAGGTTCGATCATAGCATGGATTTGCTGCACTGCACCAAAATCCTGGTGCGAGTTTTTCACATCTACTGAACCAGTCGGACTCGACTCAGGCACTCTTGCCGAGAATTTTCTGCATGGCGGCATAGCCCCGGCGAATGGTCCTTTCGGCATCGGCAGGAGAATCGTGTTCCACGAACCCATGCTGCAGGCCGGCAACCTTGGCCGCTCCATAAATCCTGCCGAAATCGATAGTGCCGTCGCCAACATCGGCAAACTGGCCTTTGCTGTCCAGGTCCTTGAGATGCCAGAGAGGGAAGCGACCCGGGTGCGCCTTAAAGATTTCTACGGGATCCTTGCCAGCTTTTACCGTCCAGAAGAGATCCAGTTCCATGCTGACGATCTTTGGATCTGTTTCAGCCAGCAGAACATCGTAGGGAATCTGGCCATCGACCCGGGCGAATTCAAAATCGTGGTTGTGATAAGCCAGACGCACGCCGGCCTTCTGGCACTGCTCGCCCCAGACATTGAACTGGGCCGCGAGTTTCTTGTAAACGTCAATGCTGTCACCCCGCTGCTTTTCGCTCAGCCAGGGCACAACCACAAACTTGTGCCCCAGAATCAGGGCACCTTCCAAGGCCTTGCCAAAATCCTCCTGCAGGGTCTCCAGAGGAATATGGCCAGAGGGCGCCGACAGGCCCTCCCCCTCAAGTATTTTCCGCAATGCCTTGGGTGTGTGACCAAAATAGCCGGCGAACTCCACTTCGCCATAACCGATCTCCGCCACCAGCTTCAGGGTATCGGAGACATTTTCAGCCATCATTTCACGCAGGGTGTAGAGCTGTACGCCGAGTTTATTTGATGCTGCGGGGGCAGCCCAGAGAATGTGCGGGTTGGCCGCCATCAGTCCCAAACCGGCTGCTGAAAAACCCAGTAAGCGGCGTCTGCTCAAACCCATTTGCTTATTGTCCATGATCGTTTCCTCTGTCGTATTGCAATATGTTATTTACAAATGTTTTATTTTACAAACGGTTGGCCTTCAGTTCCTTGACGGCGTAGTCAACAGCCCGAGCCGTCAATGCCATATAGGTCAGCGAGGGATTCTGACAGGCGGAAGATGCCATGGCGGCACCGTCTGTCACAAACAGATTGGGCACATCGTGACATTGATTGTAACCATTGAGTACCGATGAGCGTGGATCGCGCCCCATGCGCGCGCTGCCCATTTCGTGGATACAGAGCCCCGGCGGGTGATCCACCATATAAGGGCGCACATTCTTGAGGCCAGCGGCTTTGAGCATTTCCGCGGCGGACTCCGCCATATCAATATGCATCCGGTGTTCGTTGTCACCAAAACTTACGTTGAGCTTGAGTTGCGGCAAGCCCCAGGTATCGCGCTTGTCATGGTCCAATTCAACCCGGTTCTCGAACCTTGGCAACATTTCCCCGAAGCCCCCCAGGGAGAATGTCCAGGGGCCGGGATTGTGCAGCTTGTCCTTCAGGGATTTGCCGAAGCCTTCCCCGTGAATACCGCGCTGCCAGCCGGCGCGACTGGCGCCGCCCTGATAGCCGTACCCGCGCACAAACTCGGGGTGTTTGTCGGTGACATTCCGGAAGCGGGGAATGTAAATGCCATTGGGGCGCCGGCCCGAGTAATAGCTGTTTTCATAGCCAGGAACCTCGCCACTGGCCCCGGCAACCATGATGTGGTCCATCAGGTAGTGACCAAGAACACCGCTGGAATTGCCGATGCCTTTGGGAAAGCGCTCGGAAACGGAATTCAGCATCACCTGAGTCGTGCCCAGGGTGGAGGCACAGAGGAAAATCATCCTGGCATGGTAGGTATGTTCCTGCCGGGTTTCAGTGTCTATCACCCGCACGCCCGAGGCTCTGCCGGTCCCGGCGTCATAGATGACTTCACTGACGATACTGTTATTAATGAGCTGCAGGTTGCCGGTCTTGTCCGCCGCCGGCAGCGTGGCGCTGAGGCTGCTGAAATAGGCCCCGAAGGAGCAGCCTCTATGGCATTGGTTGCGATACTGGCACTTGCCCCGCCCCAGCGCCAGGTGGACGGGCTGAGGCTTGGTCAGATGGGCCACGCGACCGATAATCATGTGCCGGTCCGGAAAGGCCTTTTCCAACTTGACCTTGATGTCCTTCTCCACACAGTTCATCGCCATGGGCGGAAGAAACTCGCTGTCCGGCAGTTGCGGTATGTTTTCATGGCTGCCGCTGATGCCGGCGAATTTCTCCACGTAAGAATACCAGGGCGCTATGTCGGCGTAACGGATGGGCCAATCCACGCCATGGCCGTCTTTGGCATTGGCTTCGAAGTCCAGATCACTCCAGCGGTAGGTCTGCCGCCCCCACAGTTGTGAGCGACCGCCAGTGGCATCCCCTCGAATCCAGTCGAATGGCTTTTCCTGAATATAGGGGTTTTCCCGGTCGTTGACGAAACGGTCCCGATTCAGCTCACTGAAGGCGTAGCATTTGCTCTGTGTCGGATAGTCGCTGGCGACCAGTTGTTCGTCCACCTTTCCCCGGTGCTCGAAGTCCCAGGGGTTGCTGAAATCCGTGGTGTAGCTTTTGCGGTGGATCATTTCCTTGCCGCGTTCGATCACCAGGGTCTTGAGACCCTGCTCGGTCAGCTCCTTGGCCGCCCATCCACCGGAAATACCGGAGCCGACCACAATTGCATCAAAAACTTGTTTTTCCACTGAGAAGATTACCTGTATTTTCTGTAGGGTGAGGTTTCCGTGACGACGACGCCGCCGTCAGGTCGCCCAGGCTCGACCCAGGGTGTCATAGGGAACGCATTTATAGTCGCCGGGTATGGGGTCGTAGGCCAGTTCCATGGTTGCGCCGACCTTGGAGGTGTAATAGCCGACCAGAGTCAGTTCCTTCAACTCGCGGAAAAAAGGCAAATTGCCCTTTTGGGCACCGTCGGCATAAGCCTCCCGATCCAGTGCAACCGCAAGCTGGTGCCGGCTTTCAGTGTCGGCTGCCATAAAATTTGCGAAACCCAAGGTCCGGGCTCGCTCATCCACATCGGCCAGACCGGCCAGGAAATGCTTACGGTGCGCCGGCGCGAAGTAATCGCCAACCAGCACATCGACATAGTGATGAACACCGGCGGCATTGGCGCCGGGCGTATCGGTCGCGGGAAGAATCATCTCCGTGAGCATGGCCACCAGATCCATCTGTTCCGCCGTGAGGATTCGCGGCTTGTGGCCGGCATCGGCCTTGGCACCGGCCATGACCGCCGCGGCAATTCCGGGGGAAATCGCGGTCACACCAAGTACCGCCGCCGCACGACACAGCAGTTCCCGCCGATTCAGCGCCATCACACGCTTGCCCATTGTTGATACCTCGTTATTTATGCAATTCAACCAGTGTAGACCGGAATTGGCGCCCATGCCTGTTGAGATTGGCACTTATCAAATGGAGGCTTTGTCGGCTAAACTGCATCGGAATCCAAAAATAACCCGGCGTGGAAATCATGAATACGATAAAACCCAGACTCAGCGCAATGATGTTTCTCCAGTTCTTCATTTGGGGAGGATGGTTTGTAACCCTGGGAACCTTTCTGGCGCACAACCTGAATGCGACCGGCGGGCAGACGGGAATGGCCTTTTCAACCCAATCCTGGGGCGCCATTATCGCGCCCTTTATCGTCGGCCTGATTGCCGACCGCTTTTTCAATGCCGAGCGCATACTGGGAATACTGCACCTGGTTGGCGCCCTGCTCATGTACCAACTCTATCGGGCGGAGGATTTCGGCAGTTTTTATCCCTACGTTCTGGCCTACATGATTCTCTACATGCCCACACTGGCGCTGGTGAATGCCGTTGCCTTCCGGCAGATGGATGATCCCTCGCGAGAGTTTTCGAAAATCCGCGTGTGGGGCACGATTGGCTGGATTGTGGCGGGACTGGTTATCAGCTATGTGTTTTCCTGGGATTCACAGGAAAATATTGCCGGTGGCATGCTGAAAAATACCTTCCTGATGTGTGCAGTGGCATCCCTGGCTCTCGGTCTCTTCAGCTTTACCCTGCCGGAAACGCCACCGGTCATTACTCCCGGCGAAAAAATCAGCTTCGCCGATATCATCGGTCTCGACGCACTAAAACTGCTGAAAGATCGCAACTTCGCGATTTTCTTCTTTTCGTCCATTCTTATCTGCATCCCTCTGGCTTTCTATTACCAGAACGCCAATCCGTTCCTGACAGACATCGGCGTCGAAAACGCGACAGGCAAGATGACCCTGGGACAGATTTCCGAAGTGCTCTTCATGTTGCTGCTGCCGGTCTTCCTGCACCGATTCGGCATCAAGTTGACCTTGCTGATCGGCATGATAGCCTGGGCCGTAAGATACCTGCTGTTTGCCTACGGCAATGCCGGTGACCTGGCATTCATGCTGCTTACGGGCATCGCCCTGCACGGTATTTGTTATGACTTTTTCTTCGTGTCCGGGCAGATCTATACGGATTCCAAAGCCGGCGACAAATTCAAGAGTTCAGCTCAGGGCATGATTACCCTGGCCACATATGGTCTGGGTATGCTGATTGGTTTCTGGACCGCCGGCCAGATCACTGAGCTGTTTACCAGCGAAGGCGGTCACGTGTGGCAAAAAATCTGGCTGATACCCGCGGCCTTCGCGCTGGCTGTTTTCGTGATCTTCGCACTGGCCTTCAAGAACGAGAAAATAAGGGATACCCCAAACCTGTAGATACAAGGGTGGGCTCCACCCACCCTTTCTTGCTTGCAGCCCCGGATCTTTTTCGCTACTGTAGTTCTCCATAAGGATATAAAGCTGTCATCCTTCCTGAATATTCAGAATTAATCGGAACCGGATCCAGACACACGACGCATGGAGAACGCGCTTTTTCTGTTCCTCGTTTGCATTTCAGTGCTCATGCCTGCATGGCTCTCATGGTTAGTAGGCATGGTTGATCGAACCGCGATTCGTCCACGCTTTCGACTTAATTCATAAAAACTCACGTCCGCAGTGGAGGTTGCAACTCCCTGCGTATCAAGGAATAACAAAAAATCAAGGGAATCACCATGTTTCGTCTTCCTCGCTTCTCCAGAAAACTGGTTCGTCCGGGTCGTGCCGCATTGCTCGCGATACCACTGCTGGTCATGGTGTCCTCAGCCACGGCGGAGACAACGGTGGATTGCAGCGGCCTTTATCCCTGGAACGCGGAAACAGCATACGGTGGCGGCAGCCGCGTGCATCACCAAACGGTGCGTTACGAGGCCAACTGGTGGACCAAGGGGCAGAACCCCTTGACGCATTCGGGTCCCTGGCAGGAATGGGTGAAGCAAGGGCAATGTGCAGGCATGCCGAAAGCAAGCAACTGCGGCCAGCTTCCGAAGTGGAATGGTGATTCCATCTACTTGGGTGGAGACGAAGTAAAGCATAACGGAAAGCATTACCGGGCCGAATGGTGGACACAGGGCGTTAATCCCGAAAAGGCCGACTCCTGGGATGCATGGGTGTTATTGGATAAATGCGCGGCTTCGCTGGAAGAAGATGACGCGCCGGGCGGTATCTTGTGGATCGCCAGCTCGACTGGCGTGAGCAAACTGGTGGGCGGCCAGGTTGAACAGCATTTTCCAGGGCCGGCTTCCGCACTGGCTGTTGCGCCAGGCTATGTCTGGGTCTATCACCAGCGACAGCTCAGGGGTTATCGGGCAGATGGCACCCTTGAGGCTGAAGTTACCTTGCGGCAGTTACATCGTCGGCGGGTTCCGGCCGGGCTTGCTGCGGACTCAGACGGCTTGTGGTTGGCTGACGACCACTATTTATACCGGCTGGGCCGGCAAGGGCAATTGCTGAAAACGGTGGAATTGAATCAGCGGGTGACCGGCATGGTTCAGGATAAGGAAGGCCAGCTCTGGCTGACAGCCTCCAACCAATTGTTGATCATCAGCGGTGATGGTCAGGTTCTGGAGCAACTGCCGATGCCTGCCAGCGTGAAGAGCCTGGCTTATGACAAAGAGCGGAACCATGTCTGGCTGTCAGCCGGGCCGGACCTACTGCGGATTGACGCGCAAACCCATGCGGTGGAACTGAGTTTTCGCCTGGGGCCACAAACCCATTTGGCGGCTGGCCTGAGTGGATTATGGGCGGCACACGCCAATAAGTTGCGTCTCCTCAATCAGGCTGGCGAAATTATAGACACAACCAAGGTGCAACCACCGGTGCAGGGCATCGCCGTTGACCTGGAAACCGGCGGAATCTGGGTTGCTGGCCGGAATTACCTGCACTTCTACAACGTGGGTGGGGAGTTGCAGTACACCCATGAAATCAGCGGTGCTATCACCCACATTGCCTCGGGTGATGTGCCTCCACCCGAACTTGTTTTTCTCGCTCCGACGGATGGAGCCTACATCAATACCCCTAATCCGGCTGTTGAACTGGAATACCACAGTAAAGGCACCATAGACACGGATTCGATCACCCTCACCC
>CAZEWY010000091.1:0-12939 GCA_964515945.1 uncultured Cellvibrionaceae bacterium | reverse complement strand
GCTGGCACAACTGATTGTCTGGGGTGTTCTCGCGGCATTGGCTTACCACCTGCTCGCCGGCATTCGCCATTTAGTGATGGACCTGAATATTGGCGAGGGCCTCGAAGCCGGTCGCTGGACGGCCCGGCTGGTGCTGGCTGGCTCGGTACTACTTATTATCGCTGCGGGAGTGTGGATCCTATGGTAACGGCAGTCACTAGAACTCAGGTAACGACAATGGGCCGCAACGGTCTCGCGGATTTCATTATTCAACGCGTCAGCGCCATAGTGCTGGGCGCTTACACCATTTTTATGGTGGCCTATTTACTGACAAACCCCGAGCTGACCTATACCCAGTGGCAGGAGCTTTTCGGCCAGTTGTGGATGCGTATCTTCAGCCTGCTGGCGCTGGTCAGCGTGGCGGCTCATGCCTGGATTGGCCTATGGGCGGTTGTCATGGACTATTTGACAGACCGTCTGCTTGGCCCCAAGGCTCTGGTGTTGCGCTTGCTTGCCCTGGGAATCTATGCGCTGGTAACCGTGTGTTACCTGGTGTGGGGCGTCGAAATTCTTTGGGGGCTTTAATCAATGTCTAATATGCGCACGATTTCATTTGATTGTATTGTTGTTGGTGGCGGTGGAGCCGGTATGCGCGCCGCGCTGCAACTTGCGCAATCCGGTTACAAGACCGCTGTGGTCACCAAGGTATTTCCCACCCGCTCCCATACCGTGTCCGCCCAGGGCGGCATTACCTGCGCGATCGGAAGCGCCGACCCCAACGATGACTGGCGCTGGCATATGTATGACACCGTCAAGGGGTCGGACTATATCGGCGACCAGGAAGCCATTGAGTACATGTGTTCCGTGGGCCCGCAGGCGGTCTTCGAGCTGGAGCACATGGGTCTACCTTTTTCCCGCACCGAAGAGGGCCGCATTTATCAGCGTCCTTTCGGCGGACAGTCGAAAGAATTCGGCAAGGGCGGACAGGCGGCGCGCACCTGTGCCGCGGCAGACCGCACCGGTCATGCCATGCTGCACACCCTCTATCAGAACAACGTGCGCAACAACACCGTCTTCCTGAACGAATGGTTCGCTGTTGATCTGGTGAAAAACCAGGACGGCGCGGTGGTAGGCGTCATCGCTATCAACATCGAGGACGGCGAAACCCTCTTTATCAATTCCAAGGCCACGGTCATGGCCACCGGTGGCGCCGGACGCATCTTCGCGTCTACCACCAACGCCCATATCAACACCGGTGACGGTATCGGCATGGCGCTGCGCGCGGGTTTCCCCGTGCAGGACATGGAAATGTGGCAGTTCCACCCCACTGGTATTCACGGTGCGGGTACCCTGGTCACCGAAGGCTGTCGGGGAGAGGGCGGTTACCTGATCAATAAGGACGGCGAGCGTTTTATGGAGCGCTATGCGCCCAACGCCAAGGATCTGGCCGGTCGTGATGTGGTGGCACGCTCCATGGTGCTGGAAATTCTCGAAGGTCGCGGCTGTGGGCCGGACGGCGATCACGTCATGCTGAAGCTGGACCATCTCGGTGCCGATATTCTCAATTCACGTTTGCCGGGCATTCTGGAGTTGTCGCGAACTTTCGCTCACGTGGATCCTATAAAGGAACCGATACCCGTGGTGCCCACCTGTCACTACATGATGGGCGGCATTCCAACCAATATTCACGGTCAGGCGCTTACTCAGGACGCCGATGGCAACGACAAGGTCATTGAGGGCTTTTACGCCTGTGGCGAAGCCGCCTCTGTGTCGGTGCACGGCGCCAATCGCCTCGGCGGTAATTCACTGCTGGACCTGGTGGTATTTGGGCGCGCTTCAGGATTGCATATCGAACAGGCGCTGCGCGAAGGCATAGACGCTCGCGACGCCAGTGACAGTGACGTGGAAGCGGCAACGGCGCGGCTGAATCGTCTCAACAGTTCGACCAGCGGTGAATCCGCGGCTGTACTGCGCAAGGAATTGCAGAACACCATGCAAAATCATTTCGGTGTTTTCCGCCGTGGCGATTACATGCAGGAAGGCATCAACAAACTGGCGGAATTGCGCGGGCGTATCGAGAATATGTCACTACAGGACAAGAGCATGGCTTTCAACACCGCCCGTATCGAAGCCCTGGAGGTGCAGAACTTGCTCGAAGTCGCCGAAGCGACCGCCATTGCCGCCGAAGAGCGCAAGGAATCCCGAGGTGCTCATGCCCGTGAAGATTTCCAGGACCGCGACGATGACAACTGGCTGTGTCACTCCATTTATTATCCCGGCGAGAAGCGTGTGTCCAAGCGCAAGGTGAATTTTTCGCCCAAAACCATGGAAGCCTTCGCGCCTACAGTACGCAGCTATTAATTGAAGATCGACGATTGAAAACTGCTGTTGAAAACCGTTAAACAGGTTCAGGTAATCAAACCGGTCGCTGGATTAGGTACAAGATAATGCTGAAAGTAGAGATTTATCGCTATAACCCTGAAACAGATAAAGCACCTTACATGCAGACTTATGAGGTGGATGTTCAGGGGAAGGATCTGATGGTGCTGGACGTACTGGAACTGCTCAAGGCCGAGGATCCCACCTTGACCTTTCGCCGGTCCTGCCGCGAAGGCGTGTGTGGCTCCGACGGCTTGAACATTGCCGGCAAGAATGGCCTGGCCTGTATTACGCCCTTGTCGGAATGCGTCAAGCGCAACAAGCTGGTGATTCGCCCGCTGCCAGGGCTGCCGGTGATTCGCGACCTGGTGATCGATATGTCGCAATTTTACGAGCAATACCATAAAGTCGAGCCCTATCTGCGGAATGATTCCATGCCGCCGGCGATCGAACGTTTGCAGTCGCCGGAAGACCGTGAAAAGCTGAACGGTCTCTACGAGTGTATCCTGTGTGCCTGCTGTTCGACGGCCTGTCCGTCCTTCTGGTGGAATCCGGATCGCTTCATCGGGCCGGCAGGCCTGTTGCAAGCCTATCGCTTCCTTGCGGATAGCCGCGATACGGCCACGAACGAGCGACTGTCCAAACTTTATGACCCCTTCAGTGTATTCCGTTGTCACAATATCCAGAATTGTGCCTCGGTCTGCCCGAAAGGATTAAATCCCACGCGTGCAATTGGTCATATTCGCACCATGCTGCTGCGCAGTGCGACGTGATTCGGTACTCATCAAGTTTTTGAACGGGTACTCATGCTGGGTGCAGCCCAGGGGGGCTGCAAATGCATAGCGTCTCTGCACCTGATCGGTGCCGGGGCACTGGAAATAGCGATGATGTTGGGGTGAGCGGAGTTTTCATACTGTTTTAGGCCCGCCTTTTGTGCCAGGACATGGGCGCAAATCGCAAGAAAAAATGGTATCGACCGAGCAACTGCCCCGAATAACGGTGGGCAAAATGCAAGAGAGCTTAATGGAGCTGCTGTGGAAAACCTCTCACCTGTCGGGTGGGAATGCGGCTTATGTCGAAGATCTTTACGAAACCTATTTGCGCGACCCCAAGGCCGTATCGGCGGAGTGGTGCGAATACTTCGATCAATTGCCTCGTGTCAATGGCGCGTCGGGTGAGGATATTCCCCATTCCGTCATTCGTGAACACTTCGAACAGCTCGGCAAAAGTCGCAGCGGCCCCGTCAGTGCCGGCGGCGCCAACGTCGACTATGAGCGCAAGCAGGTTGAAGTTGTTCAGCTCATCAATGCCTACCGTCTCAGCGGCCATCAAAAGGCGCAACTGGACCCATTGAATCTCAAACCCTCGGCCAAGGTGCGCGACCTGGAACCGACATTCCACGGCCTCACCGACCTCGATCTGGATACCCGCTTCCAGACCGGCGATCTCTCCTTCGGCAAGCCCGAAGCGACCCTGCGCGAAATTATCCAGGACCTGGAAAAAACCTACTGCGGCACCATAGGCGCAGAGGTTATGCATATTACTAACTACGAGGAGCGTCGCTGGCTGCTGCACCGCCTGGAAAGCGAGCGCTCTCAACCCCGTTTCAGCAAGAGCATCAAGCGTGGCATCCTCAAGCGGCTGACCTCGGCCGAAGGCCTCGAGCGCCATCTGGACAGCAAATATCCTGGAACCAAGCGCTTTGGTCTGGAAGGGGCCGAAAGTCTTATTCCCATGCTGGATGCCCTGATCCGGCGTTCCGGCAGCTATGGCGCCAAAGAGATGGTGCTGGGCATGGCCCACCGCGGCCGGCTGAATACCCTGGTCAATATTCTCGGCAAGAATCCCGCAGAGCTCTTTGATGAATTCGAAGGCAAGCGTCTGGTGGATACCTCCGGCGATGTCAAATACCACCAGGGTTTCTCATCGAACATCATGACGCCTGGCGGTGAAATGCACCTGGCGTTGGCGTTCAACCCGTCCCATCTCGAAATCGTCAGTCCGGTGGTTGAAGGTTCGGTACGGGCGCGACAGGACCGCCGGGAAGACAAGGTTGGCAACAAGGTGGTGCCGGTTGTGATTCACGGGGATGCGGCTTTCGCCGGTCAGGGCGTGGTCATGGAAACTTTCCAGATGTCCCAGACCCGCGCCTATAAAACCGGCGGCACCATTCATATTGTGCTGAACAACCAGGTGGGCTTTACCACCAGCCGCAAGGACGATTCGCGTTCCACCAATTACTGCACCGACGTCGCCAAAATGATAGAGACGCCTATCCTGCACGTGAACGGCGACGACCCGGAAGCCGTGGCGTTTGTGACCGGCCTTGCCATGGATTATCGCAATGAATTCCGCAAGGATGTGGTCATCGACCTGGTCTGCTATCGCCGGCGCGGCCACAATGAGACCGATGAGCCCTCGGCAACGCAACCGCTGATGTACAAGGCAATTCGCAGTCACAAGACCACCCGCACCCTTTACGCCGAAAAACTCGTTGCCGAAGGCCTGATCTCTCAGGAAGAGGCGGATACCATGGCGACCGATTACCGGGCGGCCCTGGATCGCGGCGAACATGTTGCCCGGGGTCTGGTGCGCGAGCCGGACTCGTCCCTCTTCGTCAACTGGTCACCCTATCTCGGGCACGATTGGCAGACCCCCGCCGATACCGGCTACGATCTGAAGAAACTGCAGCAACTGGCGGAAAAATGTTCCACCATTCCCGATGGCATTCAGGTGCAGCGTCAAGTCGGCAAGATCTATGAAGACCGCCGCAAGATGGCGAGCGGCGCGCTGCCGATTAATTGGGGCATGGCGGAAACTCTCGCCTATGCCACAATCCTGGAGCAGGGCACACGGGTGCGCATTACCGGCCAGGATGTTGGTCGCGGCACCTTTTCCCATCGCCATGCGGTTGTGCACAACCAGAAAGACGGTGATTGCTACTTGCCGCTGGGACATCTGGACGAACAACAGCCGCCTTTTGAAATCTATGATTCCTATCTGTCGGAAGAAGCGGTTCTGGCATTTGAATACGGCTACGCGTCGACCACACCCAATGCGCTGGTCGTCTGGGAGGCGCAGTTCGGCGATTTTGCCAACGGCGCGCAGGTGGTGATCGATCAGTTCATTACCAGTGGCGAACACAAGTGGCAGCGATTGTGTGGTCTCACCATGTTGTTGCCTCACGGATACGAGGGCCAGGGACCGGAGCATTCCTCCGCACGACTGGAACGCTTCATGCAACTTTGCGCCGAACACAATATTCAGGTTTGCATTCCCACCACGCCCGCGCAGGTTTACCATATGCTGCGTCGACAGGTGCTGCGACCCATGCGGCGTCCGCTGGTGGTTATGAGTCCCAAGTGGATTCTGCGACACAAGCTGGCGACCTCGTCCCTGGAAGAACTGGCCAACGGGCACTTTCAGCCGGTCATTGCCGACACCAAGGTCAAACCCGAAGATACCAAGCGCGTGATCCTGTGCAGCGGCAAGGTGTACTACCACCTGTATGAAGCGCGCGAAGAGCGGGAACAGAACGACGTGGCGCTGGTGCGTATCGAGCAGCTATATCCTTTTCCCGAGGAAGATCTGCGACAGGCGCTCAAGCCCTACGAGAAAATCAATGACGTTATCTGGTGTCAGGAAGAGCCCATGAACCAGGGAGCCTGGTACTCGAGTCAGCACAGGATGCGGCGGGTACTCAACCGTGTTAACGCGGATGCCTATTTGCGTTACGCGGGCCGCTCGGCGTCCTCGGCACCCGCGGCCGGCTACATGTCGACGCATATTGAAGAGCAGACCAAATTCATTAACAAAGCTTTGGACACCACCGTATAAACGCCGCCATGCGAAGCGGGTGTTTACACAACCCTTTTAGATGAGCCTCAAACTGAAGGACGAACTAGGAATGACCATCGACATTAAAGCGCCAACGTTTCCTGAATCCGTGCAAGATGGCACCATCGCCACCTGGCATAAGCAGCCTGGTGAAGCCGTAGCGCGAGACGAGCTGATCGTAGACATAGAGACCGACAAGGTGGTGCTGGAAGTTGTCGCTCCCGCTGACGGGTCCCTTGCCGAAATCATCAAGGGCGAGGGCGACACAGTGTTGAGCGCGGAGGTTATTGCGCGGTTTGAGGAAGGCGCGGCTGCCGCGACAGCTCCGCAGCCGAAGACGGAAGCCAAAGCGGAGGCCCCGACTGCCGAGGGCGATGCCTCCAAGGACAGCGCCTCCAAGGAAAGTGCCCCGAGCGGTGAAGCTTTCGCCAATCCCGCCGCGCGCAAAATGGCCGAGGAAAAATCCATTGATCTTGCCCGCGTCACAGGCACCGGCAAGGATGGTCGCATTACCAAGGAAGATGTTCTCAATCACATCCAGAATGCTCCCGCAGCGCCCGCGCCGAAAAAAGCCGCGGCACCAGCACCGGCGGCAGCGCCCGTGGCGGAAGGGGAGCGTGTGGAAAAACGCGTACCCATGACACGTCTGCGCGCTCGCATTGCCGAGCGCCTGTTGGACGCTTCGCAGAATACCGCCATGCTTACCACTTTCAATGAAGTGGACATGGGGCCGGTCATGGACCTGCGCAAACGCTACAAGGATCAGTTCGAAAAAGCTCACAATGGCACGCGTCTGGGTTTTATGGGCTTTTTTGTCAAAGCCGCTGTCGAAGCCTTGCGTCGGTTCCCCGCCGTGAACGCCTCCATTGATGGCAGCGATGTTGTTTATCACGGTTATCAGGACATAGGCGTGGCGGTTTCCACAGACAAAGGCCTGGTGGTTCCCGTGCTGCGCAATGCAGAAAACATGAGCCTTGCCGATGTCGAAAGCGGCGTACGCGATTTTGGCTTGCGCGCCCGTGATGGCAAGATCGGCATTGAGGAGATGACCGGCGGCACCTTCACCATTACCAATGGCGGTGTATTCGGTTCCCTGATGTCCACGCCTATCCTGAATCCTCCGCAAGCTGCCATTCTGGGCATGCACAAGATTCAGGAACGTCCCATGGCGGTCAATGGAGAAGTGAAAATTCGGCCCATGATGTATCTGGCGCTGTCATACGATCACCGCCTGATTGACGGCAAGGAAGCGGTCCAGTTCCTGGTGGCCATCAAGGACCTGCTGGAAGATCCCGCGCGCATTCTGTTGGAAATATAAGCCCTGGAAATATAGGCGTTGGAAATATAAGTCCTGGAAATATAAGCATTGGAAATCTAGGTTCAGGAGGCCCGAGCAGTCGGGCTGTCACCAACTTAGCTAAATGATGCAGTTAAATGATGGTGCGGCACAAATGGCCGTGCCATCTCATCCGAATTGAAACACACAAGTAAAGGTTTATCCTATGTCCACTAAGTACGACGTTATTGTTATCGGTTCCGGACCGGCCGGATACGTGGCCGCCATTCGCGCTGCACAGCTCGGTTTGAACACGGCCTGTATCGAGAAATGGAAGGATTCCGCAGGTAAAGGCATTAACGGTGGTACCTGCCTGAACACAGGTTGTATTCCTTCAAAGGCGCTGCTGGATTCCTCGCACAAATTCCACGAAGCCAAACACGGCTTTGATGTCCACGGCATCAGCAGCAAGGATATGAAAATCGATATCCCCGCCATGATCAAGCGCAAGGACGGGGTGGTCAAGCAGATGAGTGGCGGCATCAGCAGTCTGTTTCAGGCCAACAAGGTGACCTCCCTCTACGGTACCGGCAAGCTGTTGGCCAACCGCAAGGTGCAGTTCACCAACAATGATGGCAAGGAAGAAATTCTGGAAGCCGAAAACGTGATTCTCGCCTCCGGCTCCTCGCCCATCGATATTCCCGTGGCACCGGTGGACAACGACACCATCGTCAATTCCACTGGCGCCCTGGAATTCCAGGACGTGCCCGAGCGTTTGGGTGTTATAGGCGCGGGCGTTATCGGCCTGGAGCTGGGTTCCGTGTGGAGCCGTCTTGGCGCCAAGGTGACTTTGCTGGAGGCCATGGACACGTTCCTGGCTATCATGGACCAGCAAATCGCCAAGGAAGCGCAGAAAATCCTGACCAAACAAAAGCTCGATATTCGTTTGAGCTGCCGGGTCACCGGTTCTGAAGTCAAGGGCAAAGGCAAGAAGAAGGAAGTTGAAGTGACCTTTACCGACAAGGACGGCAATGAACAGAAGGAAACCTTCGACAAGCTGATCGTCTGTGTCGGCCGTCGCCCTTTCACCGATGGACTCCTGGCCGAGGACAGCGGCGTCAAGCTGGACGAGCGCGGTTTCATCTATGTCAATGACCTCTGTTCCACCAGCGCCCCGGGCGTCTGGGCTATCGGCGACGTAGTGCGCGGCCCCATGCTGGCCCACAAGGGTTCGGAAGAGGGCGTTATGGTTGCCGAGCGCATCGCCGGCCAAAAGACGGTGATGAACTACGACATCATTCCCAACGTGATTTACACCCACCCGGAAGTGGCGGCCGTGGGTAAAACCGAAGAACAATTGAAAGCCGACGGTGAAGAATACAACGTGGGAACTTTTCCCTTCCTGGCAATCGGACGCGCCGTTGCCGCGAACGATGCGGACGGTATGGTCAAGATTATCGCCGACGCCAAGACTGATCGCATTCTGGGTGCTCACATTGTAGGCCCCAGTGCCGCCGATCTGGTGCAGCAGGTCGCCATTGCCATGGAATTCGGTTCCAGCGCGGAAGACCTGGGTATGATGGTATTTGGTCATCCCACCCTGTCGGAAGCGGTGCATGAAGCTGCCCTGGCAGTGCATGGTCATGCGATCCATATGCCGAATCGTAAGAAGAGATAGTGATGAGTGATGAGTGATGAGTGATGAGTGATGAGTGATGAGTAATGAGTAATGAGTAATGAGTAATGAGTACCGCTTACTGCTCACCCATTACCGCTCACCGCTCACTGCTTACCACTCACCCATTACCCGATTTAACGAACAATGAACGGAAATAAACATGAATCTACATGAGTATCAGGCAAAACAGCTTTTTGCTGAATACGGGTTGCCCGTCTCCCACGGCATAGCCGCGGACACCCCGGCGGAAGCCGCGGCAGCGGCCAAGACCATCGGCGGTGACAAGTGGGTCGTCAAGGCTCAGGTGCACGCGGGCGGCCGAGGCAAGGCTGGCGGTGTCAAGCTGGTTTCCAGCCGGGCGGAAATCGAGGAATTTGCCAAGAAGTGGCTGGGCAACAACCTGGTGACTTATCAAACGGACGAGAAAGGGCAGCCGGTCAGCCGCATTTTGGTGGAATCCTGTACCGATATCGCCAGGGAACTCTACCTCGGTGCTGTTGTGGATCGCGCGACTCGCCGCATTGTTTTTATGGCTTCCACCGAAGGTGGTGTGGAAATCGAAAAAGTGGCGGAAGAGACGCCGGAAAAAATTCTCAAGGCCGTCATTGATCCGCTCACTGGCGCACAGCCCTATCAGGGCCGTGATCTGGCCTTTCAGCTGGGTCTCGAAGGCAAGCAGATCAAGCAATTTACCGAGGTTTTCCTCGGCCTGGCGAAAATGTTCCAGGAACTGGATTTCGCGCTTCTGGAAATCAATCCGCTGGTCATCACCGAGGAGGGCAATATTCACTGCCTGGACGGCAAAATCAATATCGACGGCAACGCCATGTACCGTCAGCCCAAACTCAAGGAAATGCACGATCCTTCTCAGGAAGACGAGCGCGAAGCCCACGCCGCCAAATGGGAACTGAATTACGTGGCGCTGGATGGCAGTATCGGCTGCATGGTCAATGGCGCGGGTCTGGCCATGGGTACCATGGATATCGTCAAGCTTAACGGCGGCCGGCCCGCCAACTTCCTCGATGTGGGTGGCGGTGCTACCAAGGAACGCGTTATCGAGGCCTTCAAAATTATCCTCTCCGATGAAAACGTCAAAGCCGTACTGATTAACATCTTCGGCGGCATCGTCCGCTGCGATCTGATCGCCGAGGGCGTCATAGGCGCCGTGGAAGAAGTGGGTGTGAAAGTGCCCGTCGTCGTGCGCCTTGAAGGCAACAATGCCGAACTGGGCGCGAAAGTACTGGCCGACAGTGGCTTGAATATTATTGCTGCCACCAGTCTGACCGATGCTGCTCAGCAAGCGGTTAAAGCAGCGGAGGGTAAATAATGAGCATTTTGATCGACAAAAATACCAAGGTTCTGTGTCAAGGTTTCACTGGTTCACAGGGCACTTTTCACTCCCAACAGGCCATTGAGTACGGCACCCAGATGGTGGGTGGCGTAACCCCGGGCAAGGGTGGTCAGGAACACTTGGGGCTGCCGGTCTTCAATACCATGCGCGAAGCCGTGGCCGAAACCGGTGCTCATGCCTCGGTTATCTACGTGCCGGCGCCTTTCTGCAAGGATTCCATCCTCGAAGCAGCGCACAGCGGCGTGCAACTGGTGGTCTGTATCACTGAAGGCATCCCCACGCTCGACATGCTCGAATGCAAAGTGGTCTGCGACCGGTTGGGTGTGCGCCTGATCGGCCCCAACTGCCCGGGCGTCATCACGCCGGGCGAATGCAAGATCGGCATCATGCCCGGCCATATTCACCGGCCCGGCCGCGTCGGCATTGTGTCCCGCTCCGGCACACTGACCTACGAAGCGGTCAAGCAGACGACCGATCATGGTTTCGGCCAGTCCACCTGCGTGGGTATCGGCGGTGATCCCATTCCGGGTTCCAGCTTTATCGACATTCTGGAACTCTTCCAGAAAGATGATAAGACCGAAGCCATCGTGATGATCGGTGAAATCGGCGGCACCGCCGAAGAAGAAGCTGCGGCCTACATCAAGGATCACGTCACCAAGCCCGTGGTTTCCTACATCGCCGGCGTTACCGCCCCGGCCGGCAAGCGTATGGGCCATGCCGGCGCCATTATCTCCGGCGGCAAGGGCACGGCCGATGAAAAATTTGCTGCTCTGGAAGACGCCGGTGTGAAAACCGTCAGAAGCCTCGCGCAAATCGGCGATGGTCTGAAGGAAGTGACAGGGTGGTGATGGGTTTAGAGCTATAAGCTTTAAGCTGCAAGCCGCAAGGCAAGAGCAAAACCCTCAAGCCAAACGGCCCGGTGATTCCGGGCCGTTTTTGTTTGTGCCTAAGACTTATTTCGACTTCCGGTGGGTTCCACCTTGAGTCGGGTTGCGGCTGCGAGGGCAAATCTTATTGATAACAATCCTCATTTACATTAAGATCCTCTTTTGAATATAGGTTTATTCAGACGACATTCTCTGTCAGTTCATTTGAAACGAAATTGATAAAAGGTTAATCATGGATCTTATGACCCGCACGTCTTGTGCCCGTGTCACGCTTCTTTTCATCGCCCTCATTTTATCCACGTCCGCTCTGGCGAAGACCGCCTTTATTGAGGAAACCGTTATCACCGCCAGCCGCGTTGAAAAGCCGCTGGGGACTATTCCCAACACGGTGACGGTTATAGGGCCAGGTGAGCTGTCCCAGCAGATCAGCATCAGCGATGATCTTTCCGCCGTGTTGGGAAATCTGATACCGAGCTTTTCGCCCAGCCGCCAGAAGATGAGTAACTCCGGTGAAAGTCTGCGCGGTCGCAATCCCTTGTTCATGATTGACGGCGTGCCGCAATCCAACCCTCTGCGCGATGGATCCCGGGATGGGCACACCATTGATCCGGTGATGCTGGAGCGCATCGAAGTCATTCATGGCGCCAATGCCGTCCACGGCCTGGGCGCTGCCGGCGGCATTATCAATTTGATCACCAAAAAGCCATCGGAGACGCCGGTGCACAGTGTAAGAATCGGAGTCGATACCCAGGAAGAGGATATCGGAGAAAGCCTGGGTTACAGTGCCAGCTACAGCTACTCGGACACCATCGAGCAGTTCGATGTAATCGGCAGTATCGGCTACCGGGCCAATGGCGTGGGCTACGATGCCAACGGCCAGGTCATAGGTTTCGATACCACCCAGGGCGATACCATGGACGCGGAAAGCCTGGATACTTTCCTGAAACTTGGCTACAACCTGGACAAGCAGCGCATTGAGCTGACCTACAACCACTATGAAATCGAAGGCAACAACAACTGGGCTCCGGTCGATGGCGATGTGGAGGCCGGCATTCCCACCACGGCAGTGGAGGGCGTGGTGGAAGGCGCTCCTCCCAAGAACGATGTCACTACCATCAGCCTCAGTTACAGCCATGAATCCCTTTTCGGCCATACGCTGAAGGCACAGATTTTCAGCCAGGATTTTGCCGGTACATACGGCGGCAGTTACGCCGGCACTTTTCAGGATCCCACAAGTGATACGCTCATCTTCGACCAGTCCGAGAACCAGTCCGAAAAAATGGGCATGAAGCTGACGTTGAGTAAAGATGGCATTGCTGATTTGCCAGTCAACCTGATTTACGGCATTGATCTGTTCAGCGACACCACCCAGCAGCGCCTGATCCAGACCGATCGCGCCTGGGTGCCGGAAACCACCTATAAGAATTACGCACCTTTCCTGCAGGCGGAATATACCGGCGTTGATGACCTGGTTGTCAGCGGCGGTGTGCGCCACGAAGAATCAAAACTGGACGTGGATGCCTTCACGACACTTGCCAGCTACGGCAGTCAG
>CAZEWY010000090.1:0-13225 GCA_964515945.1 uncultured Cellvibrionaceae bacterium | reverse complement strand
GGCCGTTACAGGGGCTGCCAGGGGGACTCTCCGAACCAGAATGGCGACATCTCTTGCCCGGTCAGGGCGCGATTATCTGACGCTATGGGGTGCTCATTGCGGGGCCTTCTTGTGCGGGGCCTTCTTGTGCGGGATAGGGTATAGCCCACAGACCCAGGCGGTGACAGAAGATCCCATGGTGGCCATCTTCTGGAATGGCGACATGACGGAGGGACGGGTTCAGCATGAAACCCGGGTGATCAAGCTGGCACTGGAGAAGAGCCGGGACAAATATGGCGACTATGAGTTCCGCGTCAATTCCACGCTGCTCAGTAATCAGCGGGTTGAGCGCGAACTGCGCGAGGGTGAAAGCATCAATCTGACCTCGTCGCCCCTTTGGATGATCAACAAGAGCGACGACCCACCGCTGATCGTGATTCCCATACCCATCGCCCATGGATTGTTGGGCTATCGCCGGTGCATCATCCGCAAGGCGGACTTGCCCCGCTTCGCGCGCATCGAGACCCTGGAGGATTTGCGGAAATTGACCGCGGGGCTGGTGAGCACCTGGTCGGATGTGAATATTTTTGAAGGCGCGGATCTCGCCTGGCACGGGGGCAAAACCATCGAGCAGTTGCACTCCATGCTGGCACGCTCTCGTTTCGACTATCTGCCGCTGGGCAGCATCGAAGTGGAACAGTCGCTGAAAAATTCGCCTTATCGCGAGCAGCTGACCATAGCGCCGGGCCTGATCATCTACTACCCTCTGCCCATTCTGGTTCAGGTGAGTGTCAACCGACCCCTGCTGGCGGAGCGCTTGGAATATGGCCTGCGCAAAAGTCAGAAGGATGGCAGCCTGGACAGGCTGTTTGATGAACACTACGGACAGGTGATGGAAAAACTGCGCTCACAAAAAACGCGCGTAATCCACCTGAAGAATCCCAATCTTCCCGAGTTTGCCGAAGACACCGGACCCATAGTGATCCCGCGTTAAAGCGGTTCGCTTGGCAGTCCGCTAGTCCCATACGAGATCACTGGCGTTATCGGCAATAACCGCTATCTCTCCACGTTCAATGAGCCCGCGAATGTCTTCGCTGATATATTGGTACAACCGGGTTTCCGGCGTTGTGTCGGTGGACGACAGGCCAACACAGCGATTGCGCCCCGATTTTTTGGCGGCATAGAGCGCGCGATCCGCCGTGTCTATCACCTGCTCCCAGGAAAGCGCCGGCGGCTTATCGCCGATAAATGGATAGCAGGCGAAACCTATGGAACAGGTTTTTTTCAGCAGCTCTCCATCGGGCAATGTAAATGCATTGTCTGCCACGGCGCGGCGAATACGTTCCGCCATGTGAGGGGCTTCACTGCGGCGTGAAAAGCGGCTGACGATCAGGAACTCCTCACCCCCCCAGCGAATGATGCAGTCGGATTCCCTGCTGATATCGCCCAGCAAGGCGGACAACTGTATCAGCAGCTGATCACCCGCGTTGTGTCCATGAATGTCATTGACCGATTTGAAGTGGTCGACGTCCAACAGAAAAAACGCAAAGTCATGTCCCGGCTCGTCGACTGGCCATCGGTTTTCCTGTTGATCCCGGTGCTCGCGGGCCACCCTGGCAATGTCCATGGGTATCAGTTTTTGCAGATAGCGGCGATTGTTCAAGCCAGTGAGGGGGTCCGACAGGCTGATTTGCTCGAGCTGGTCATAAGCCTTTTCCAGCTCGCGATGTTTTTGTTCCAAAGCCTCGGTGCGTTCCGCCACCTTTTTCTCCAGGTTGCGATTAACTTCCAGAAGCTGCAAGTGCGTATTCACTCGGGCCAGAAGCTCGTCGCGGCTAACAGGCTTGGTCAGGAAGTCATTGGCTCCAAGGCTGAAGCCCGTCACCAGATCATTTTCCAGATTCTTGGCCGTGAGAAAGATAATAGGCAGCTCATGCGAAGAAAAGTCTTTTCTCGCCTGCCGGCAGACGTCATAGCCGGACACCTGAGGCATCATGATATCCAGTAATACCAGATCAAAATGTTGCTCGGTCATCAGCTTCAAAGCTTCGTCCCCACCCATCGCCTGGGTCACCCTATAACCTTGCAGTTGAAGGTGATTGGTCAGCACCTGGCGGTTTACCGGCTCGTCATCAACCACCAGAATATGCTGAGTGGCGCGGTCGATGGCCGGTACGTCGATGGCCTGTACAACGTGGTCCATTGCCACCGAGGCAGAATCGCTTGTGGTTTCGATGACTTGTGCCGTCTTATGTGACACTTGATCTTCTGCCGCAACCGGTGACAGTGAGTCATTGATAGATAATGGGGGCGCGTCCGCCTCGTCCAGATCCAGGTCGACGCCGGTACCGCAAGCAGTCAGCGGGAGAGTAAAACTAAAGACCGAACCCTGGCCCGGCTTTGATTCCACGACGACCGTACCACCATGCAATTCCACCAGCTGCCTGGTAACCGCAAGCCCCAATCCGGTGCCACTGTATTGACGGTCGAGGGAACCCTGCATCTGGTAAAAAGCATCGAATATATGAGGCAGGACCTCATCCGATATACCAATGCCCCGATCATGCACGCAAATTGCCAAGTGGTCGGCATCCGCCAAATGCGCGGTCACCGTTATGGTTCCGCTGTGGGAAAACTTAATGGCGTTGCCGACCAGGTTGTGGAGTATTTGCTGCACGCGATCTTCATCGGCATATACCTGGGGCACGTCCGTACCGACCGCATTCACCAATTGCAGTTTCTTATCTCCCACCAAGGGCGCGGACAGCGCCAACACCACCTGGACAAGCGCGTGCATATCCACCGGTTTCCTGTGCAGCGTAAGACTCTGTTCCTTCAACTGCGAAAAATCAAGAATGTCGTTGACCAGTCGATCCAATCGTTTGCCACTGGCCACTATCATTTCCAGATTGCTTTTGGCTATGCCTGTTTGTGGGCCACCCACGCCGTCAATAAGCGATTCGGCCAATCCGATAATGCCATTTAGTGGCGTGCGCAACTCGTGGGAGGTATTCGCCAGGAATTCATCCTTGAGTTTATCCAGCTGTTGCAGGCGGCGGTTAATGGTGCGTTCGATAGCGACTTTTTTGTGCTGTACCCGCACATAGGCGGCAATCAGCGCGGCAAGCAACAGCCCGTATAAACAATAGGCCCACCAGGTTTTCCAGGGTGGTGGCAGGATATGAAGCTCAATACTGCTCCCCTGCTCATTCCAGACGCCCTGACTGTTGGATGCCTTTACCCTGAACGTGTAGTCCCCGGCGTTGAGGTTGGTGTAGGTGGCGGTGCGTCTATTGCCGATATAGTTCCAATGATCCTCAAAACCTTCGAGTTTGTAGGCATATTGATTTTTCTCGGGATCGCTGTAACTGATGGCCACAAAGCTGAACGAAAATACCGATTGTTCATAGGTCAAGGTAATTGAATCGGTTTGTGAAATGGCCTTGGTCAGCGGTGAGTCCGGAGTGCCCACCGGTACGGGCTTGTTAAATATCTCGAACGCCACGATTTCCACTGGCGGCGCCGCTTCAGTGCGATTGAAGGCTTCTGGATCAAAAATATTGACGCCGTATATGCCGCCAAAGACGAGTTCGCCACTGCGTAGTTTCAGCGCTGAACCAATATTGAACTGATTGCCTTGCAAGCCGTTGTGTTCGTTGTAATTGCGTATTTCACCCGTTGCCGGCGTGTAGCGGCTCAAACCATTGGTAGTGCCCACCCAAACGTCATCATGATCGTCGACAACCACCGAGACCGCGACATTGCTGGCCAGCCCCTGGCTTTCGTCAACATGACTGAAGCTGTCCGTCTCTGGATGGTAAAGATTCAGGCCGCCACCACGAGTCGCAATCCACATGCGATGCTGACTGTCCTGAGTGATATCGGTGACGACGTCGGACGTGATGGAACCGGCATCATCAACCCGATGTGTGTAGTGCACAAAATCGTCGGTTTCGGGGCGGTAGCGGGCCAGGCCTTCGCCAGTACCTATCCATAGCTGGCCCAGATGATCCTCGTAGAGACACCAGACCACGTATGACGGCAGGCTGTTGGGATCACCGACCACGGGCTGATACCAGATAAATTCCCCGGTTTCGGTATCATAGCGGTTAAGGCCGCCACCAATGGTTCCGGACCAGAGGGTACCCTGCCGGTCTTTCAATAACGCCCACACATTGGCAGCGGGAGCATCGGGACCGGTTTTTTGTGGGTAATGAATAGATTTGCCGGTGCGATCATCGAACAGGTTGAGACCACCGCCCCAGGTACCCAACCACCAGAGGTGTTCGGATTCCTGCTCAATACTGAGTACGGCGCCCGCGCTGAGTGAATGGGCGCGCGCGGGGTCGTGGGTGTAATGCTCGAACTGGCCGGTCTCGCGATCCAGATGGTTTAAACCGCCACCGTCGGTTCCCATCCATAGATTACCTTCGTTGTCCTCCTGGAGAGACAGCACTGAACTCTGGTTAAGGCTGTTGGCGTCGTCGGGATTGTAGCGATAGGTGGTAAAGGCCAGCTTGCTTCGATCAAGGAAGTTCACGCCCGCCGGAAAATTCCCCACCCAGAGATTCTTGTTGGCGTCCACAAGCAGGCTGCGGACGACATTGTTGGCGAGGCTGCCGGGTTGATTGGGATTATGGAGATAGACGCTAAACTTGCCCGTCTCGCGATTGAAATAATTCAGCCCGTGCTCGGTCCCTACCCACAGGTTGCCGAGATCATCTTCGGCGATCGCGCCGACGATGTTTTCGCTCAAACTGCCGGGGTCGTCCGGATTGTGGCGAAACAGCTTCATCTGCCCGGTTTCGGGATTCAGGCGGGCCAATCCTCCTTCGGTACCCACCCAAATGATGCCGTCTCGAGTCTGGTATATCCTGCGCACGGTGGCATTCAGTTCATGGGCAGTGTCGTCCGTTGTGAAGGGGTAACGCCGAAATTGACCGGTTTCCGTATCCAGATAGTTCAAGCCCGCGGCGTCGGTACCAATCCAAAGGCCTCCCTCGCGATCCATGTAGAGCGTGCGAATTTGGTCCGCCGCCAAAGAATTGGGGTTGCCCGGTTGATGGGTATAAGTGCGCAGCTCTCCGGTGGCTGTATCAAGATGGTGCAGACCGCCGAAGGAGCCAATCCAGATGTCGCCCTTGCCATCATCACCTTGGTCATCGCCGACAATAGCGCGGACAAACGCAGCAGCTCGGGGATCAGGATATTCATATTCGGGCCGGGTAAAGTAGCCGGTTTCCCGTTCAAAATGATTGATACCGGCGTCGGTTGCTATCCAGAGATCGCCCGAACTGTCTTCGTATATGTCCCAGACCACACTGCTGCTGAGGGTACGGGGGTCACCTGGTATGTGGCGGTGAATCGTGAAATTGTAGCCGTCGTACTGCACCAGCCCGCTGCCGGCGTCTCCCCCAAACCACATATAGCCGTAGCTATCCTGGAATATCACCTCAACCGCGCCTATGGAAATACCCTGGTCCATCAGCAGACGGGTAAATCGCAGATCATCTCCCGGAGTGGCGGCTCGAGAGAAGAGGACAACAAAAAGCGGCAGCAGTACCAGCAAGCGGACCCAAGCAGTCCAGGAAGCTAAATGAATTCTGGTCATAACTTATCTTCTATTCGAAGCGGAAGACGGAAAACTGCCTAAGTCTTGGAGCACAACGCGAGCAAGGGTGTCCATTAGTCGTGCACTACTGTCATTTAGTATAGGGGTATTCATGCATTCAGGCATAGTGACAATTTTTAACATTTTAATTCGACTATTAATCTTCCCTGGCTGATAGTCAGCACTTGGAATGCTACGATTGCTATTAAAAGCTATTGATACAGACGATGATCGAGCGGCGCGGGAGAGTATTCCCTTTATATCGATACCGGTTCACATTCCCAGGTATGAAAATCGGAGAAGATAGCTCTGCAACTGAAATTGGGTAGTGGGGTTGGGATTTAAACGGGAACCGCCGGAAATGGATCAGGTCCAACTACAGCCAGGGCATGGCGATAATGGATTGGTTGTTCTCGTGCCCGCGCCAGCGATTTTGACAGCGCTGTCTTTTGCTATTCAAAAATCACCCTGAAAAAACAGATTGTTATCAATAATTCATAACAAAGAGGATACATCATGATCAGGAAAACAACACTGTTGATAAGTATTTCGGCGTGCCTGTGGGCGAGCCCAGGCTTCGCCTACGACTGCTCGTCACTATCGGAATGGGACAGACAGGCCAGCTACAGCGCCGGTGACCAAGTCACTTACAACGGTAGCGCCTATGAGACAGATTCGGCGACCGGAAAGCAGGACAGACCCAACAAGGGAGCCCCCTGGTTCCTGCTGGGTGTCTGTAATGGCAGCAGTTCAAGTTCGAGTAGCAGCAGTTCGAGTTCGAGCAGTAGTTCCAGCTCCAGTTCCAGTTCCAGTTCCAGCTCTAGCTCTAGCTCCAGTTCCAGTGGCAGCGGAACCGGCACCCCTGTTTCGATCTTTGGCGTGTGGCACTGCGGCAATCACTACTGCGATTGGAGCTTGGTGCGGGATACCTCGCCGGGTGGCGAATTCGACCATGCCAACCACTGGATTATTGATCGCGGCGACGGCAGCGGCCTGCCCTCGGTCAACCTGGTGGTGTTGAGCTTCCTGGAGCCGTTGAAACTGCTCAACCAGACAACAGATGCCGGCTTCATCAACGGCATTCCACGAGGCATGACACCCGATGTGGTGAGCTACTTCAAGAACGAGGGCATCACCGTCATGCTGTCCATGGGGGG
Organism: uncultured Cellvibrionaceae bacterium; assembly: GCA_964515945.1. Taxonomy (GTDB): domain Bacteria; phylum Pseudomonadota; class Gammaproteobacteria; order Pseudomonadales; family Cellvibrionaceae; genus CAYQQJ01. The sequence continues at coordinate 6,478 of CAZEWY010000090.1, read as the reverse complement.
AGTCACCTACACCGATGAGTGGAATGCCGCCCTGGTAACCGATCCCTCGACCCTGGCCGACCGGGCTCACCAAGCCGTCATCGCCCTGGGTGCGGATGGTCTGGAAATCGACTGGGAAGCGGGTACTCCGACCGCTGAACAACTGGCGGGAATTGAGACTTTCATCGACACATATCGCGCCGTGGGCGGGCAGTTGCTGACCATGGACCTGGCGGTGGGCAACCGCTATCTGCAGGAACTCAGCCGCCGCGCGTCCGCCGACTGGCTGCCCAACGGCAAGCTGGATTACATCAATGCCATGGTACCGCGCGGTGAGCCGACGACGGATCAATGGCAGGAGCATATTGATGGCAAGCCAAACTACAACCCGGTGATCCTGCCCAAGGCGCCGGCCAACGTAGCGGTGAGTCTGTGGCTGACCGGCGGCAAAAATCCCGATCCCAACTGCGTGGACTTCGCCAGTTCATCACAGCTGGCCAAGGCGGCTTATGTACAAAATGTGCAGCCCAATGGCGCCGGCAGTACGCCGGGAATGCTGGGATATATGTTCTGGGCGGCCGAGTGCCCCAACACGCGCAATGTCTGCACTACACCGCCGAATACCTGTGAGGGCGGAATGGGCGTTGCGGCGGATTACTTCGACATCCCGATTCCCATGGGTAGTCTGCGGCAGAATTGAGTTGACGGGCTGGTCAGTCACCCTGCGTTTGGTGACTGACCGTCTAGCTCTAACCATACAAGGGTCGAAGAGTGTTTCTTCGGCCCTTTTTTATGCCCCCCGGCAAACGCGGGGCGGGCTGTCAGGCATTCAACTCCGCGTTGTGATAAACCTCTTGCACATCGTCGCAGTCATTCAGCATGGCTACGAATTTCTCAAACGCGGCTACATCATCGCCGCTGAGCGCGACCGTGGTTTGCGGTTCAAAGGTAATCTCCTCCACCTCGAATTCAATGTCGGGTATGGCCTCGGTCAGCGCGGTCTTGGTTTTGTAAAATTCCGTATGAGGGGTAAGAACCGTTGTAACGCCGCCGTCGCTCTCGATATCCGATACATCGACATCGGCCATCATCAGCGCATCCAGCACGGCCTCTTCATCGTCGTTGCGAAACGAAAAAACAGCGCAGTGATCGAACATATGGGCTACGGCGCCCTGGCTTCCCAGCTTGGCGTCGTTCTTGTTGAAGCAGGTGCGCACGTCACCGAAGGTACGGTTGTTGTTGTCCGTCAGGCAATCCACTATCATCATGCAGCCGCCGGGACCGAAGCCTTCAAAGCGCACAGCCGTGTAGTTTTCACCTCCACCGCCCTGGGCCTTCTCCAGTGCCCGCTCAATCACGTGGCCGGGCACCTGATCCTTCTTCGCCTTTTCGATCAGGCGGCGTAGCGAGAGATTACTGTCCGGATCTGGGCCCCCGTTCTTGGCGCAAACATAGAGCTCCTTGCCGTATTTGGAATAGACCTTGGTTTTGGCGCCCTGGGTCTTGGCCATGGACGCCTTGCGGTTTTCGTATGTTCTTCCCATCTGGATACACTCATTATTGATGTTCGGGTCAATCAGAGTGCAATTTTACCGGCATAATCATGAGCTTTACCAGACGGTCAATGGAATGATCCGGCCCACTTTCGAATCCAGACCACTTCCCATCATTCATCACTATTCTTGTCCTCGCAATGGTGGCTCGGGTGGCCAGCCCGGCATTGATGGGCCTCGTGGCGCGGATCTTCCATCAGCAGCCTGGCCGCGACACCATTGGTCCAGCCAAAGCCATCCTGCAATGGATATTCACCACCCGATGCGTGTTTTGCCGTGGGCCGCAGAATATATTTTTCCACCAGTTTGCTTTCCAGCTCATAAAGCTCGGACACAATCAACAGCCAGCGGTGCTTGATGTCTTCCGCCAAAGCCACATGGCCATAATCAGCGAAGCCGCGCATGGACATCCACTGGACTGGTGCCCAGCCATTGGGCCTGTCCCACTGCTGCCCGGTGTGACCAAGCTCGGTGGTTGAAACGCCGCCCGGTGCCAGCATGCGCGCGCGCACAACCTCCGCCACCCGCTCGGCCTGAGCCGCGCTGGCGCAGCCTACAAACAGCGGCGTGGTTGTGGCTCCGGTGAGATTGTCGCGCTGTTTGTCGAGCTGCCAGTCATAATCGAAGAAGGCACCGACCTCGTCATTCCAGAAATAGGCCTTCATGGCGGCACATCGCGCCTGGGCTCTGCGGTTGAAGTCGGCTGCCGCGGCGGCGTCGCCACGCTTGCCACTCAGCCGGGCAATTTGATGCTCCAGCTTGAAGAGCAGACTGTTGAGATCCACCGGCAGAATGGCGGTGGTACGGATGCTGGACAAATCCCGGGGGTTCTCCTGCCATCGGGAGCTGAAATCCCAACCCGATTCCGCACCCGCGCGCAGATCCCGGTAAACGTCGTGTACTGGCCGATTTGAATGCCGGGCCGTCATCACATCCTCGCAATAGGACTCTTCCCGCGGCGTGTCGCGATCATCCCAGTACCGATTCAGCAAAGTGCCGTCTTGCATACGCACACAGCGTCTGTGCGCCTCACCTGGACGCAGCTCTTCCGCGCCATCCATCCAGAAAGCATATTCCTTGCGCAATTGCGGCAAGTAATCCTCGGCGCGCCGAATACCTTTGTCCTCGAACAAATCGACCATCAGGGAAAATACCGGGGGCTGGGATCGGCTCAGATAATAGGTGCGGTTGCCATTGGGAATATGGCCGTAGGTATCTATGAGATAGGCGAAATTGTCGGCCATGGAGCGCAACAAGTGGGAGCAGGATTCGGTATGCAGGCCGAGCATCGTAAAGTAGGAGTCCCAGTAATAAAGTTCACTGAAGCGCCCGCCCGGCACCACGTAGTCGTGAGGCAATGGCAAAATCGAGGAACAGAGGGGATGCTCTTTCGGGTGCCGCGTCAGCACCGACCAGAGTGTTTCTATATGCGCCACCAGGGTTTTGTCGGGATCCGAGACAAAGCAGTTGGGCGGCACCCCCTCCGCCATAAAATGCTCATGCACAAAATCACTCAAGCTGAAACTGTCCAAAGAGCACGCCGAGCGATAGGCATCGAGGATTTTTTCCGGGTGTCGGCGAGGCACACAATCGACAAAGGTCTTGCCGTCGTCAAATACCCGATTCATCTGTACCGCTACAAACAGTTCCTGATAGCGATCCGCCGGTGTCAGTGTGTCCGCCTGGGACACGCCACGCAACCGATGCTCGGGTAATTCCGCATCGAAGGTTTCCGGTGTTTTTGTTACTGCTCCGTATAGTTCCATAACAGGCCACCATCAACATAAAAAGTCGCACCAGTCACATAGTCGGCATCCGCCGAGGCAAGGAAAGCGGCAACGCCCGCAACATCTTCGGGAGTCCCAAGCCGCTTGAGTGGAATATTGGCCAGCAGCGCATCCAGCTTGTCGGGGCTGTTCAGCAGTTTGGCATTCATGGGCGTTTTAATGGCACCGGGGGCTATGTTGTTGACGGTGATTCCCAAAGGTGCGAGCTCAACCGAGAGATTGCGCATCATCATTTTCATGCCGCCTTTACTGGCGCAATAGCTGGTGAAATGCGGAAAGGGAAGTTCTTCGTGAACCGAACTGGTATTGATGACTTTGCCACCACAGGGGGGTCCCGCCGGTTGCAGTTCGCGCCGGTATTGCACAAAGGCCTGGGTCGTGAAAAATGGGCCTTTCAGATTGACACCAAGGGTGCGCTCGTACTGCTCTTCGCTGACATCCCAGAAATCGGCGGACTGTTCGACGCCGGCATTATTGACCAGTATGTCGATGCGTCCCAGCTGTTCAACGCCCTCGCGGATCAATCGTCGACAAACCTCGACCTGACTGACATCACCGATCACCGTGTGCACCCGTCGCCCCTGGGCTCGCACCAGCTCTGCGCTTTCCCGCGCTTCATCGTTATCGGCATGGCCGGCGACAACGATGTCGGCACCTTCCCTTGCCAGACGCACCGCGATGGCACGCCCAATGCCCTGAGTGCTACCGGTCACAAGCGCAACTTTGTTGGCGAGTCTCATTGGCCTTCTCCTTTCGGCATGGAAATGAATGAGGTGCCTATTGTGAGAGTCGCCATGGACGGGTTTGTTTCATCAATCCGATTGAAATCCCTCGGACAACATTCTCAGCGTACGCGAATGGAATTCCCGGCGGTAAAGCACCCCTACTACCAGAGCAACAGTGGCCATGAACAGCCAGGTGTGAAAGAACCAGGGCAGGACGGACAGCGAAAAATAGAAGGCGCGCAGGCCATAATTGTAACTGTGACTGGCCCTGCCAATAATTCTCGCAGTCTTGATGGCGTAGTGGTGCTTCTCCGCCTGAGAGATGAGATGATCATCGTGCATGGGAGCGGCGCCAAGCACCACTGCACAGAATCCGAACTGCCGCAACGCCCAGGTGAGTGTAAAAAATGCATAGATGTAAATGGTGAGCAACAACATGATTTTTAGTTGCAATTCGAGTACCGTCGTGGAGGCGTCGGTGAATTGCAGTCGCGCCAGGGTTGCATATACCTGATCGATGGATGCCATGATCGTCACCAGACCTGCGATGATGAACATGGAAGCCGATGCCAGAAAAGAGGCGTTGCGTTCGAGGCTGGCGATCAGGGCGGCATCGCCAATACGGTTTTCCCGCGTCAGCATGGCCAACATCCAGTTGGTGCGGTAGCTGTGCAGGACAGATGACAGGCATTTCGTGGTGCTGGCTTTGCGGCGCGAAAACTCCGAGTAACCGAACCAGCATAGGAACAGCCACATGGCCGCGCCTATGTTAATCATATCTTCCGTACTCACCTTCTACGCTCCCCGCAGTCTCTGAAACACTTTATGCTCCAATATATTGCGCCACTGGACTTGCCGCCGGGACGCAATATCGCTAACGTGGGTAGCCTCAGGCGAACAACATCCGGTCCGCGACACTACAACCAGCAATCCAACCCACAATAGGCCCCTTATGAGCAGAGTGATAAAGGTTGCCTTGGCGTCCTACGGTATGTCGGGCCGTATCTTTCATGCGCCGTTTCTGGATAGCCACCCGGGGTTCGACCTGTCCCTGATCCTGGAACGCAGCAAAAATGAGTCCCGGCAGCGTTACCCCCATTGCAGAATAGCACGCGAATATACCGAAATACTCAATGATCCCACCGTTGACCTGGTCGTTGTCAATACCCCCAACCCTCTGCACTTCTCCATGGCCAAAGCGGCGCTTTTGGCCGGCAAACATGTGGTTGTCGAAAAGCCCTTCACCACCACGGTAGCCGAGGGCCGCGAATTGATTTCCGTGGCGCGGGAAAGCAAACGGATGCTGTCGGTCTATCACAACCGTCGTTTGCAATCGGGTTTCAAAACGGTACAGAAGCTGCTTGCTGATCAGCTCCTGGGAAGACTGAATACCTGTGAAATTACCATCGACCGCTATCGCCCCCAGCCCGGGCCGAAGAAGTGGAAGGAAGAGAAGAACCCCGGTGCCGGCCTGCTCTACGACCTGGGGTCGCACCTGCTGGATGAGGCGCTGATGCATTTCGGCACGCCCCAAAGCCTGTGCGCCGATTTGCGGATTGAACGGGAGGCCGGTCAGGTCTGTGACTATTTTAATATCCGCCTGAATTACGCCCATGGCGGCAATAACTTCAAGGTGATTCTCAAGGCCAGCATGCTGGCCCGTGAGCCCGCCCCGGCTTATGTTCTCCATGGAACCGAAGGTTCCTGGGTCAAACATGCCCCGGATCGGCAGGAGGAGAGGCTGGACGCAGGAGTGCTGCCGGTCGAGCCGGGGCCGACGGGTGAATGCACCGAGGAAGACGAAAGTGACTGGGGAATATTGCATACGGACAGCGGCAGACACAGGTTCCCGAGCATCGCCGGCAGCTATCAGGATTATTATGACAACATCTATCGCCATCTCATTGAAGGTGAAGGTGCTCTGGCCGTATCACCGGAACAGGCACTCAGGGTGGTGGAGTTGATCGAGCAGGTTGAACACAGCGCCCATGAACAGGCCTGTATCGCCATTAATCTGGAAATCGGAGAAACCGGATGATTACCTACCTTTACTGGATTGCCGTAACCCTGGTCGCCGCGGCCGCACTTTTGCTGCCCATGCGCTTCAATAGTCCCAAGATCGGAATCCTCGCCGCCGTGATTGTTATCCTGGTTGGCTGGGCCGCCTATTTTTTTCACTATCAGCAGATTTTCGTCAAACACTTTGGCGGCGTCATGACCATTCAGGTTCCGGAGGGGCAGGTCCATATTTCCGCCACCTGGAAGGACGACAACCTGTGGGTGGAAAATTACGATCCCGCCACCAACACCTGTTACTTCAATGAATACTCAAGAGGAAATTTGCTGGAGGGCAAGGTCGTTATTCAAAATTGTAATCCCAAACGATAATGGCCGTGGCGGGGGAGCCGCCCCGCGGCGGGAACCCACCAGCGGC